>NZ_BPRL01000045.1:0-91779 GCF_045862635.1 Kitasatospora sp. NE20-6 | reverse complement strand
GGGGGCGGCGTGGAGTGCGCGGCACGGCCGCCGGGGCCCCCGCCGGGGCCCCCGCCGGGGCCGGACGTGCCGCCGCGGAGCTCGCCCGGCGGGGGCGGCGGCGGCGCGGACGGGCCGGAGCGGCCGAGCTGCACCCCCGGTCCGGCCGGGCCGGGCGCACCGGGCAGGCCGAGCAGCCCGGGCGGGCCGTCGGTGGCGAGCATGGTCGGCGCGTGGTCGAGCGCCGGGCCGGCGGGGGCCGGGGCGCCCGGCCGCGGGGGCAGGCTGTCGGGGGCGGCCAGCACGGTCGGCGCGTGGTCGAGCGCGGGCGGCGGCCCGGCGGGCGGTACGGCGGGCGGGCCGGGGGGCACGGCCGGGGGCAGGCCGGCCGCGTACTCGTCGAGGAAGCCCTCGGGCAGCGGCATGGTGGCGCCCTCGGGCAGCGGGGCCTGCGGTACGGCGGCCGGGCGGGCGGTGGCCGGCATCGGCACCGTGAGCCCCTCCGAGCCGGGCCCGGGCGGGACGGCGGGCGGGCCGCCGGCGAAGCCGCCGGGGGGCGGCGCCAGCATGGTCGGGGCGTCGCCGGCCGGCCGGTCGGAGACCGGCGGCATGGTCTGCAGGGCGGGGCCCGGCACGGCCGCGGGCGCCGGAACCGGAGCCGGTGCGGGCGGGGGCACCGGCGGGGGCTCGGGTGCGCCCAGCCGGGCGGCCTCGGCGGCGATCGCGGCCGCGCCCGCCTCCTGCAGCCACTGCGGCGGGCTGAGGAGGAACGACGTGGCCTCGGCCGCGCCGGGCACCGGCCGGGCCGCACCGGCCGGGTTGGGCTCGGTGCGTCCGCCGTACGTCTCCTCGAACTGCCGGACCACCTCGTTGACCGGCATCGGCGGCCAGAGGGTGCTCGCCCCGCTGTCACGGGCGATCACCAGCCGCACCTCGCTCGCCTCGGACGGGTCGTCCCCGGCCCTCTCCACGGCCCAGCAGACGTAGCCGAGGTCGAACTCCCGCACCCGCACCTCGCGCTGCTTCGCACGCGGCACACCGGCGTTGATCCAGTCCTCGGCGGTCTCCTGCGCCTGCGCGTACGTCACCACGCCCGGCTCACCCTTCCGTTGCTCAGTTCACCGGGACGGCCCGGGCGAACCCGCCGTCCACCATCAGCTCCGCGACCGTCTCCAGCTCGGACGGACTGCCCGCCAGCCGGAGCAGGAACGCGTCGAAGCTCTCCCCGCAGGGCAGGAGCAGCCGCTCCACCCGTTCCTCCGGCGGCTCGGCGCCGTTGCTGTCGCGGGCGTCGTCGTACGGGCAGAACCACACCGAGCCCGTCCGGTCGCCGCGCACCTTCAGGACGAGCAGGCCGCCCTGCACGTACGCGATGCCCAGGTAGTCCTTGGTGAGGTGGTCGCGCAGGCACTTGTTGGCGTACACGAGGTCGTGCACGCCGTACTCCTCGCTCAGCGTCAGGAACGGCTGGTCGAGCAGCATGCCGTACTCGGTGTCGAGGGCGACGCCCGCCGGACCGCGGCCGCCCGCGAGCTTGAGGAAGCTGCGGTAGGCGCCCGGCAGCGGGTGGCCGAGGCGCTGCTCGGCGCGCTGCACGAGGTCCTCGGTGACCGCGATCGGGTCGCTGCCGTCCAGCGCGAGCGGGAAGTGCACCGGGCGGTGCTCCTGCAGCGGACGGGTGCCGCGGCGGCCGTGGTCGGCGGAGGAGCGGGCGAGGCCGCCGTGGTGGCGCAGCAGCGCCTTCACCTCGACGGGCACCAGCTCCATGCGGCGCCATCCGGGGGCGGCGCGGCCGACCGCGTGGTGCCACGTCCAGCCGGGCGGGGTGGCGACGGCGGTGGCCAGGTCGGCCCAGAGCCCGTGGCCCTGGGTGAACAGCGCGGCGTTGGCCGAGACGTAGTCGGTGAGGCGGAGTTCGTCGACGCCGAAGCCCTCGGGCGGGTCGGCGACCTCGGCGGCCGCGGCCGCGTACGCGCCGAAGTCCGGGAAGCCGTACTCGTCCACGCGGACGCCGGCGGGGTGCCGCTCGGCCCGGACCGGGTCCGGGAAGTGCACCACCTGGCCCGCGTACGCCGAGTTGGGCACGGCGGCGGTGCCGGGCCGACCTGTCGTCATCAGGGCTCCCCCACAGGCTGCTGGAACATCGTCCAGAGGCGATTGCTGGGGACCAGCGTAGGGGAAGCACCGGCCCCCCGAGCGAGGGGCGACCTCCGGGCTGCGGACGGACGGCCCGCAGCCCCGGAACGGGCGGCGCCGGGGACCGCCGGAGCCGCCGGCCGGGCCGTCCCCGGGCTCCCTGCGGCCGGCCCGCGCACGTCGGGGCGGGCGGCGGCGCGGGCTCAGCGCTGCGCGGCGACCGCCTTGGCGAGCACCTCGACGACCCGGGTCTGCTGGTCCTCGGTGATCTGCGGGAACAGCGGGAGGGTGAGGATCTCCGCGGCCGCCCGCTCGGTCACCGGGAAGGCGCCCGCGCCGTGGCCGAGACCGCGGAACGCGGGCTGCAGGTGGACGGGCACCGGGTAGTGCACGCCCGCGCCGATCCCGGCGGCCTGCAGCTCCGCGAGGACGGCGTCGCGGCCGCGCCCCACCCGCACCGCGTACAGGTGCCAGACGTGCACGTTGCCGGGCAGCGTGCGGGGCGGGGTGACGCCGTCCACGTCGGCGAGCAGCGCGTCGTACCGGGCGGCGGCGGCGCGGCGGGCCTCGTTCCAGGCGGGCAGCCGGCGCAGCTTGGCCCGCAGCACCACGCCCTGCAGGGTGTCCATGCGGGAGTTGAAGCCGAAGCGCTCGTGGACGTACTTGCGGCCGGAGCCGTGGTCGCCGATCAGCCGGACGGCGGCGGCCAGGCCGTCGTCGTCGGTGGTGACGGCGCCGGCGTCGCCGTACGCCCCGAGGTTCTTGCCGGGGTAGAAGCTGGTGGCGGCGATCCGGCCCCACAGGCCGGAGCTGCGGCCGTCCTGCCGGGCGCCCTGCGACTGTGCGGCGTCCTCGACGACCGGGCGGTGACCGGCGATCTCCAGCAGCGGCGCCATGGGGGCGAGCTGGCCGTTGAGGTGCACGGGCAGCAGCACGGCGGCGTCCGGCAGGACGGCCTCCACCGCGGCCGGGTCGATCAGCAGGTGCTCGGGGTCGGCGTCGACGAGGACGGGCCGCAGGCCGGCCCGCACCACGGCCTCGGCGGTGGCGACGAAGGTGTTCGCGGGCAGCACGGCACCGGCGCCGGGCGGCAGGCCGAGGGCGCGCAGGGCGAGTTCGAGGGCGTCGGTGCCGTTGGCGGTGCCGACGGTGTGCCGCACGCCGGAGAACGCGGCGTACTCCGCCTCGAACGCGGCGACGTCCGGGCCCTTGACGTACGCGCCGCTCGCCAGCACCCGGTCGAAGCCCTCGCGCACCTCCTCGGCGACCTCGGCGTGGGCGGCGTGCAGGTCGACGAGCGGGATGTCGGTCATGGGAGGCGCCCCTCAAGCTCGGTGGACGGGTTCGGTACGGATCCGGCCGGGGCGGGCCCGGCGGGCAGGGCTTCGACGCGCAGCGGCAGGCTGCCGCCGGACACGCAGGCACCGGTCTCGGCGGACCAGCGCCAGTGGTGCCGGGGGCACTCGACGATGCCGTCGGCGATCAGCGCGTGCGCGAGGTCCTCGCCGGCGTGCGGGCACCAGCGCTGCAGCCGCAGGCCGTCGCGTTCGACGGTCTCGCCGGTGCCGGCCCGTTCCCGGACCAGCCGGCGGGTCTGCGCGGGCTGGTGTCCGTAGCGGAGCAGCGAGAGGAGGGTCAGGTCGAAGACGTCCGGGTCGCGGTGCAGGCCGATCCGCATCGACAGCAGCGCCTCCTCCCAGCCGGCCCGGCCGTCGAGGACGGCCCGCAGGACGCGCGGCGGCACCCGCAGCGTGTACGCGGGGTCGACCGGGTCGTCCTCCAGCGCGACCTGCGCGGCGAGGTCGCCGAGGGCCGTCCGCCAGGCGGCGCCGCCGGCCTCCAGGACCAGTCCGGTGCGGTAGCCGGCGAGGAGCGGCCGGTTGAGGCGCTGGAGGCGGTCGAAGTGCGCGTGCACCTCGTCGGCGGTGGGCGGTTGGGGCTCGTCGCGGTGGAAGGCCTGCCACGCGTCGCGGCGGCGTTCCCGGTAGTCGGCGAGGTAGCCGGCCGGGTCGGTGAGCCAGCGGCCGGGCGGGGCCGGGGGCGGTTCCCGGTCGCCGGGCCGGGGGAGGGCGTCGACGGTGTCGCCGGGTGCGGTGCGGACGACGGCGGTGCCGGGGCAGGCGACGGCGAAGTCCGCGGCGACGTCCTCCCAGTGCGGGAAGATCGTCCGCTCCCGGTCGTTGAAGCGGTCGAGTTCCGGGTCGAGGAAGCAGGCCGGTCCGGCGGACGGCAGGTAGGTGCGGGCGCCGGTGAGGTGCACCTTGCGGGCGAGGCTGTCCATCAGGTCGGCCCGCACGGCGGCGGTCTTCTCCGCCATCACCTCGGGCGGGTAGTCGTAGGCGTTCGGGTACCACATGGCACCGGAGTACTGGGCCGCCAGCAGGTCGACGCCGGTCGGCAGGTCGGAGAGCGGCGGGCTGCAGTCGTTGAGGTCGAGGAAGCGGAAGCCTCCGAGGTCGAGCAGGAGGCCGCTGTCCTCCTTGTGGCTGGTGTCGAGCAGCATGGTGGCGGTCGCGCCGGGGCCGAGCGGGTGGGTCTGCCGGTGGCCGAGCCGCACCTGCCGGGTGAAGCCGAGCGCGGTGAGGCGGCGGGCCAGGGCGCCCGAGCGGAACCGCGGCACCAGCACGGTGGTGTCGCGGGAGAGCCGGTTCAGCAGCCGCTCGTCGAAGTGGTCCTCGTGGGTGTGCGAGACGTACAGGTAGTCCCAGCGGCCCGCGACGACCTCCGGCAGCAGGTCGGCGTTGTCCGGGTAGGGGAACCAGGCGTCCAGGAACGCCGGGTGGAACCAGGGGTCGATCAGGAGGCGCAGGCCGGCGTGCCCGACCGCGAAGCCGGCGTGCCCGAGGTGCCTGATCGACGTCACCCGACGGCCGCCCGCACCGCGGCGACGACGGTGTCCTGCTGCTCCTCGGTGAGGGTGTGGAAGAGCGGCAGGATCAGCGAGCGGTGGGTGATCAGCTCGGTGGCGGGCAGCGGCACCCGGGCGCTGCCCTTGTACGGGGTCTCCAGGTGGGCGGCCATGATGCCGCGCCGGGCGGAGACGCCGGAGGCGGCCAGCCGGGCCAGCACCTCGGTGCGGTCGGGGGCGCCGTCGGGCAGCAGCAGCCAGCAGGCCTGGAAGTTGCCGGTGCCGTGCGCCGGGTCGGCGACCAGGCCGGCGGCGAGCGGGCCGAGCAGGCTGCGGTAGCGGGCGGCGAGGGCGCGGCGCCGGGCGACCATCGCGGGCAGCTTGCCGAGCTGCACGAGCCCGACGGCGGCCTGGATGTCGGTCATCCGGTGGTTGAAGCCGATCTCGTCGTACGTCTCGACGACGCTCGCCCCGCCCGCGGCGGTGTGGCGGTCGGCGGCGGAGACGCTCATGCCGTGCTCGCGCAGCCGCCGCAGCCGGGCGGCGAGGGCCGCGTCGTGGCAGGTGACCATGCCGCCCTCGCCGGTGGTGAGGAGCTTGCGCGGGTGGAAGGAGTAGGCGGCGATCTCGGCGGCGGCCCCGGCGGGGCGACCCCGGTGGGTGGAACCGGCGGCGCAGGCCGCGTCCTCGACGACGGTGGCGCCGTGCGGTCCGGCGACGGCGCGGATCGCGTCGAGGTCGACGGGCACGCCGCCCTGGTCGACGGCGATCACGGCCTTCGTCCGGCCGGTGAGGACCTCGGCGACGGTGTCGGCGGTGAGGTTGCCGGTGGCCGCGTCGACGTCCGCGAAGACCGGGGTGGCGCCGACGTACGTGACGGCGTTGGCGGTGGCGATGAAGGAGAGCGAGGGCACGACGACCTCGTCGCCGGGCCCGACGCCGGCCCCGATCATCGCCAGGTGCAGGGCGGTGGTGCAGGAGGAGACGGCGACGGCGTGCGGCACGCCGAGGTGGTCGGCGAAGGCCTGCTCGAAGGCGGCCACGCGCGGCCCCTGGGCGACCCAGCCGGAGCGGACGGCCTCGGCGGCGGCCTCGGCCTCCTCCTCGCCGAGCCAGGGGATCATCACGGGGATGGTGGACACAGGCGGTCTCCGTACGGGTGCGGGTCGGTTGCTGCGCGCGGCCGCCGCCCGGACGGGGGCGGGCCGCCCGCGCGGGTCACTGCTCGCGCGGGTGACTGCTCACACGGTCACTGCTCGCACGGTCGCTGCTGACTGCTCGCGCGCGACCGCGTTCACTGCTCGCGCCACCAGGTGACGAGCCGGCGCAGCCCGTCCTCCAGGCCGAGTTCGGGCTTCCAGCCGAGGTCGCGCTCGGCGGCGGAGATGTCGGCGAGGCGCCGGACGACGCCGCCGGCGGTGTCACGGGCGGGGCCGTGCTCGACGTCGAGGTCGGTGCGGTCCATGGCGGCGAGGAGGGCGTCGGCGAGGCCGCGCAGCGACACCTCGGCGGCGGAGGCGATGTTGTAGACGCGGTCGGTGACGGGGGCGGCGGCGGCCAGCAGGTTGGCGCGGGCGATGTCCTCGGTGTAGACGAAGTCCATGGTCTGCGCGCCGTCGCCGAAGATCAGCGGGGGCTGTCCGGCGTTGATCCGCTCCATCCAGCGGATGAAGACCTCGGTGTACCGGCCGTGGACGTCCATCCGGGGCCCGTACACGTTGAAGTAGCGCAGCGCGACGTAGTCGAGGCCGGTCATGGCGTGGAAGCTGCGCAGCATGCCCTCGTTGAACGCCTTCGCGGCGCCGTAGAAGGTGTCGTTGTTGTACGGGTGCTGGGTCTCCGGGGTCGGGAAGGTGTCGGCGAGCCCGTAGACGGAGGCGGTGGAGGACGCGATCAGCTTGCGGACGCCGCGCTCGGCGGCGGCCTCGATGACATCGAACGTGCCGTCGACCATGATCTCCAGGGCGAGGCGCGGTTCGGCGGCGCACTGGGTGATCCGGATCGCGGCGAGGTGGAAGAGCAGGTCGGTGTCGTCGCCGAGGAGTTCGCGCAGCAGGGCGCGGTCGCGGATGTCGCCGTCGACGACGCGCAGCTGCCCGGGGGCGGCGATCTCCTGCGCGCGGGCGAGGTTGGCGGCGCGCCCGCGGACGAAGTTGTCGAGCACGACGACCTCGCGGGCGCCGGCCTCGACCAGCTGGTCGACGACGGTGGAGCCGATGGTGCCGGCGCCGCCGGTGACCAGGCAGCGGGATCCTGCGACGGGGACGGCGTTCATCGGGCGGCGGCCCTCTCCTGAGCGGTGATCGTCGGGACATCGGCGTCGGCCCCGACGGGCACGGTGGCACCGCCGAGTTCGAGGCTGCGGGAGGCCGCGTGCAGCAGTTGCAGCACGCGCAGGCCGGAGCGGCCGTCGGTGAGCGGGGCGCGGCCCTCGGTGACGGCCGCGGCGAACTCCGCCATCACGTTGCGCAGCGCCTCCTGCTCGACGAGCGCGGGGGCGACCATGTCGCCGACCCGGTAGGAGATGAGCGCGCGGTGGCGGATGGCGTCGGTGAGCTCGTCGGGCGGGGTGAGGTCGACGCCGCGGTCGTGCACGGTGAGCCGGGCCTGCGGGTTGAGGTCGTCCCAGACGAGGGTGCGCCGCGAACCGCCGATGAGGGTGGTGCGCACCTTCGTCGGCGAGAGCCAGTTGACGTGGCAGTGGGCGAGGGCGCCGTTGCTGAGGCGGACCGTGAGGTAGGCGACGCAGGCGCGCCCGGCGCCGATCGGGTCGGCGGCCTGCGCGGAGACGCCGACGGGCTCGACGCCGGGCGGCAGCACGAAGTCGAGGATGGAGAGGTCGTGCGGGGCGAGGTCCCACAGCACGTCGACGTCGGGCTGGACGAGTCCGAGGTTGATGCGCACCGAGTCGAAGAACTGGATGTCGCCGATCCCGCCGCCGTGCACGAGTTCGCGGATGCGGCGGACGACCGGCGTGTAGCAGAAGGTGTGGTCGCACATGAGGACGAGGCCGCGCCGGTCGGCGAGGTCGCACAGGTCGGCGGCGTCGGCCGCGGTGGTGGTGATCGGCTTCTCCACCAGGACGTGCTTGCCGGCCTCCAGCGCGGCGCGGACCAGCCGGTAGTGCGCGGCGGCGGGGGTGGCGATCGCCACGGCCTCGACGCGGTCGTCGGCGAGCACCTCGTCGAAGGAGGTGGTGGAGCGCACGGTGCTGTACTCGCCGAGCACCCGCCGGGAGCGTTCCTCGTCGAGGTCGCACAGCCAGTGCAGGCGCAGGGCCGGGGTCTGCTGGGCGTTGCGGACGAGGTTGGGGCCCCAGTAGCCGGCGCCGACCACGGCGAGGCCGATCCGGCGCACGGCGTCCGGGTGGGCCGCGCCCGGCGTGGGGACGTGCTCGCCCGGCGCCTCGTGCGCCTCGGGCGTCGGCCCGTGCTGCGTCGACATCGACAAGACCCCCCTTGTCCGGTGCCGGAGCGTCACTGCTCCGGGCACCCCGCGTCCGACCGGGCACCCCGGCGCAGCCGCCCCGGCCGGCCCTGCGACCGGCGGCGCACCTGCGGTGTGCCCAGGTGGCTCCGCTGTCGGAACGGTACCGGCCGCCGTGCGCCCCCGGGGCCGAATTCCCAAACCCGCGGCGCGCCCGCGGGGGCTTCGCAACGCTCCGTACACCCCGGGTCCGTGGCGCTGCGAGGGGTTTGACAGTCTTGAACCCCACAATGTCAGCGGGCCGGACGTCACCGCCCGTCAGCACACCGCCCGTCGGCCGGGGACCGGCGGGGCTTCGCACCCGGAGGAGTCGTATGGCAGCGAGCCCGTCGACCGGTCAGGAGACCGGCCCAGCGGACCGTCCGGCGCCCGACCGGGTGGTGCCGCACCTGCTGCACCTCCGCGACAGCGTGCTGCCGGCCGTCGCCGCGGCACTGTCGCTGAAGAACGGCGAGGTGCACACGCTCGCCGGCGACAAGACCGACCTGGCACCGCTGCTGCACCCGCTGGTGGGCGATTTCCTCGTCGGCCTGCCGGTCGAGCACCGGGAGCGGTTCCTGGGCCGCTGCCCGGAGGCCGTGCTGCTGTCGCAGTTCCTCACCACGGTGGACGCGGCCCGTTCCAAGCGGGCCGCCCGCAAGCCGCTCGGCCTGAACGAGGCCCGGAAGGCCCTGAAGGGGGCCCGGCTGACCACCGTCCGCATTCGCGAGGAGGGCGACCCGGCGCACGGCACGCACGCGCCGCCGTGCCGCTCCTGCGCACCCCTGCTGGACCACCTGAACGTCGCGAGCGTCGCCGTCGGGCCCACCACCCGCTGACCGCCCGCCGTCCCTGTCCCCCGACCACGGAGCAGACCCTGAACCCGACCGCTGTCCGCACACAGCCGCGTTTCCCCGCCGACGTGGCAGCCGCCCTCAAGCAGGCCGGCTGGCATCCCGGCCGCTGGGAGATCCGCCAGGCCGAGGCCTGGGCGGACACGCTCGCCCTGCACGGCGGGCCCTCCGGCCCCGCGCACACCGTCTTCCCGGCCGCCGTCGAGGCGTGGGCGGAGTTCGGCGGCCTCGCCTTCGACCTGACCGGGGCGGGCCGGGCACTGGCGCGCACGCCGTTCCTGCTGGACCCGCGCTGCGGCCTGCACCAGCCGCGCACCCTGGCCGACCTCGGCCGGGCGCTCGACACCCGTGTCGCGCCGCTCGGCGAGGAGCGGTACGGGCAGGCCCTGCTCGCCATCGACGAGACCGGGCGGGTGTTCAGCCTGGACCACACCGGCGAGTGGTACCTCGGCGCGACCATCGACCAGGCGCTGGCCACGCTCGTGCTGGGGCTCGCCCCGGAGCGGCTGCACGCGGGCGTCTGAGGCCGTCCGGGCCGGGCCGGCAGCCCGCCGGACCGGCCCCGCCCGGGTTCCCGGACCGGCTCCGCCCGCGTTCGGGCGGGTTCGGCCGAACCCCTCCCGCCGCGGGGCGTCCACCGCCACACTGTGTGGACGTTCCGAGGAGAGTGCAGGGAGGAATGGCGATGAGCGCCGCCCCGACCGCCCCCGCGGCCCAGGCCGCCGGGGCCGCCCCCGCCGAGACCGCACCCGCCGGGACCGCTGCCGCCGAAGCCCCCGCCGCCGGGCCGGCCGCCGCCCCGGAGCAGACCCCCGCCACCGCGCCGGAGGGCCGCGAGCGGCGCCCGCTCTTCGACAACGCCAAGTTCGCCGCGGTGGCCCTGGTCGTCTGCGCCCACACCTGGATGCCGCTGGTCGGCGCGGACCGCACGATCGCCGCCGCGGTGCTCACCGTCGCGGCGTTCGCGATGCCGGTCTTCGTGACGCTGTGCGGCTGGTTCGCGCAGCCCCGCCCGGGCCGGCCCGTGGTCGACGGCCGCCGCCTGGTGGCGCAGGTCGCCCTGCCGTACCTGGTCTTCCAGGTGCTCTACAACGTGGTCGGCATGGTGCTGGAGCGGCGCCCGGCGGCGTTCTCGCTGCTGGAGCCGCGCTGGCTGACGTGGTTCCTCCTGTCGCTGTTCGTCTGGCGGCTGACCGTGCCCGTGTGGACGGCGCTGCGGCACCCGCTGGCCGTGGCCGTGCTGGTCGCGGCCGGGTCGGGCGCCGTGCAGGAGCTGCCCGCGGAGCTGGCGCTGAGCCGCACCCTGGCGTTCCTGCCGTGGTTCGTGCTCGGGCTGGTGCTGCGCCCGCACCACCTCCGCGCGCTGCGGCACCCGGCGGCGCGGCGGTGGGCGCCGGCGGTGCTGGCGTCGGTGTTCGCGGTCCTGTGGCTGGTGGCGCCGAAGCTGCTGAACCCCGGCTGGGTCGAGTACACGGACAGCGCCGCGCAGCTGCACGTGCCGTACCCGGTGTGGCTGGCCGTGCGGGCCGCGCTCGGCCTGCTCTCGCTGGCCGCGGCGGCCGCCTTCACGGCGCTGCTGCCCGACCGCCGCACCCGGTGGACGGCGCTCGGCGCGGCCTCGCTCTACGTCTACCTGCTGCACGGGCTGCCGCTGAAGGCCGTGCAGGCGTCCGGGATCTACCACCTCCGGGTGCTGCAGCACGCGTACACGGCGCTGCCGGTGCTCGGCGCGTGCGCGCTGACGCTCGCGGTGGTGCTCGCGCTGCCCGCCGCCCGCCGGCTGACCGCACCGCTGGTGCAGCCGCCGGCGGGCCCGCTGCTGCTACCCGAGCGGAAGGTCGGGCGCGGCGAGGCGTGAGGGCAGGACGGCCTCCACGCGGAAGCCGCCGCCCGGCTCCGGCCCGGCCTCGAAGCTGCCGCCGAGCGCCACGACCCGTTCGCGCATGCCGACCAGCCCGTTGCCGCCACCGGGCAGGGCGACCGGCTCGCACTCCCCCGGGCAGGTGTTGACGACGGCGAGGCGCACGCCGTTGGGCACGAACGCCAGCAGCACCGACACCTGGGCCCCGCCCGCGTGCTTGTGGGCGTTGGTCAGGCCCTCCTGGACGACGCGGTACGCGGTCTGCTCGGCCTCCTCCCGGTAGCGGCGCCGCTCGCCGCTGACCGTCAGCGACACCGCCATGCCGGCGGCACGGGACTGCTCGACGAGGCCCGCCAGCTCGGCGAGGCCCGCGGCGTCGGCCGGGGCGGGCGGTTCGGACATCCGCAGCACGCCGAGGATCTCGCGCAGCTCGTCCAGCGCCTGCCGGCCGACCTCGCCCATCAGGCGGGCGCTGGCCTGCGCCTTCTCCGGGTCCTTCGCGACGACCCGCTCCAGCGCCCCGGCGTGCACCACCATGAGGCTGACCCGGTGGGCGACGACGTCGTGCATCTCGCGGGCGATCCGGGTGCGCTCCTCCAGCCGGGCCCGCCGGGCCCGCTCGCTGGCCTGCTCGGCGAGGAGGCCGAGCTCGGCCTCCAGGCCGTGCGCGCGGTCCTTCAGCGACTCGACGAGGCGCCGCCGGGCACCCACGTACAGCCCGGTGACGACGGGCGGCACCGTCAGGCCGACCGCGACCAGTGCGGCGAGCACCACGAACACCCAGGTCGGCGGCAGCTCCTCGGAGGGCGCGGGGGACGGCGCGAGCATGGTCACCAGCACCATGCCGAACGACTCCGCCAGCGCCAGCGACGACAGCGCGACCACCCGGCGCCGCCGCGACGGCCACTCCCACGTCGCGGCGAGCGTGTAGAGCGACACCACGAGCAGCACCACGCCGAACAGCCCGGGCACGAACACCAGCGCGACCACCACCGGCACGGCCGGCCAGCGCCGCCGCACCACCAGCGTCGCCCCGGCCAGCGCGCCGAGCAGCGAGGCGGCCAGGGCGAGCGGCCCGCCCAGGTGCAGCCGGCCCTCCACCATCGCGTAGGCGCCGACGGCGCACTCCAGAGCGGCGAGCACGGCCAGGCCCACGTCCAGCAGCGCGCTGCGGCGGCGCCGCCACCACCACGGGCCGGCGCCGCCCGGCCCGCCCCCCTCAGGCGACTTGCTCATGGAGGACAGCGTACGGCGGCCCGGCGGGCGGCACCGGCGAGTTTCCCGGCAGCCGTGCGAGCCCGCCCGCCGGCCCCGCCGGCCCGCCCCGCCTGCGGGGCCGCCCGCCACGGCGCTGTCCGGCATCCGGCCACCTCTCGGACGCGGCACGGGGTGCCACCTATGCTGTTTCCCGAGCGGAGCGAGGGAGACTTCCCCCACGCTGTGCGGCGGACAGCGCGGTCCGCACACATCGCCACGACAAAGGTGATGAGAGCCGTTGCCGAACCCCCACCACCACAGGGAGAAAGCTGTGACCGCTCCGGTCCCCGCCTCGGCGGACAACCCGTCCGCGACCGCAGGCCCCGACGCCGAGGCCGACAACGCCGCCCTGCGCGCGGACATCCGCCGCCTGGGCGATCTCCTCGGCGAGACGCTGGTCCGGCAGGAGGGCCCCGAGCTGCTCGGTCTGGTCGAGCAGGTCAGGCTGCTCAGCCGCACCGACGGCGAGGCCACCGCCGAACTCCTCGGCGGCATCGACCTGGCCACCGCCGCCAAGCTCGTCCGCGCCTTCTCCACCTACTTCCACCTCGCCAACGTCACCGAGCAGGTGCACCGCGGCCGGGAGTTCGCGACCCGCCGGGCCCGCGAGGGCTCGCTGCTCGCGCAGACCGCCGACCAGCTGGCGGACGCCGACCCGAAGCACCTCCAGGACACCCTGGCCAACCTGGCGGTCCGCCCGGTCTTCACCGCGCACCCCACCGAGGCCGCCCGCCGCAGCGTCCTCAACAAGCTGCGCCGCGTCGGCGAGCTGCTGGAGCGCATCCACCGCGAGCACGCCGCGTCGGGGCTCGCCTCCGCCGACCCCGGCCGCCACAACTCGGCGCGCCGCCAGGCCGACCGCCGTCTCGCCGAGGTCATCGACCTGCTCTGGCAGACCGACGAGCTGCGCATCGCCCGCCCCGAGCCCACCGACGAGGCCCGCAACGCCGTCTACTACCTGGACGAGCTCTACCGCGAGGCCGTCCCGGAGGTGCTGGAGGAGCTCCACGAGGAGCTCGCCCGGGTCGGCCTCTCGCTGCCCGAGGGCGTGCGCCCGCTGACCTTCGGCAACTGGATCGGCGGCGACCGCGACGGCAACCCGAACGTCACCCCGCAGGTCACCTGGGACGTCCTCAACCTGCAGCACGAGTACGGCATCAAGGACGCCCTCGCCACCGTCGACGACCTGCGCAACGCGCTCTCCACGTCCGTCCGGCTGGCCGGTGCGTCCGACGAGCTGCTCGCCTCGCTCGACGACGACCTGGCGGCGCTCCCGGAGCTGAGCCCCCGCTACAAGCGGATGAACGCCGAGGAGCCGTACCGGCTCAAGGCCACCTGCATCCGCCTCAAGCTGGAGAACACCCGCGAGCGGCTCTCCACCGGCACCCCGCACGTCGACGGCCGCGACTACGTCGGCACCCGCGAGCTGGTCGCCGACCTGCGCCTGATCCAGGACTCGCTGCGCAGCCACCGCGGCCAGCTGATCGCCGACGGCCGGCTGGCCCGCGCGATCCGCACCATCGAGGCGTTCGGCCTGCAGCTGGCCACCATGGACGTCCGCGAGCACGCCGAGGCCCACCACCACGCGCTCGGCCAGCTCTTCGACCGGCTCGGCGAGGAGGCCTGGCGCTACGCGGACATGCCGCGCGAGTACCGCCAGCGGCTGCTCGCCAAGGAGCTCCGCTCGCGCCGTCCGCTCGCGCCCGTCCCGGCCCCGCTCGACGCGGCCGGCGCGAAGACGCTCGGCGTCTTCCACACCATCCGCGAGGGCTTCGAGCGGTTCGGCGACGAGATCGTCGAGTCGTACATCATCTCGATGTGCCAGGGCGCCGACGACGTGTTCGCCGCCGCCGTGCTCGCCCGCGAGGCCGGCCTGATCGATCTGCACGGCGGCATCGCCAAGATCGGCATCGTGCCGCTGCTGGAGACCACGGACGAGCTCCAGGAGGCGGACCGCATCCTCGACGAGATGCTGTCCGACCCCTCCTACCGCCTGCTGGTGTCGCTGCGCGGCGACGTCCAGGAGGTCATGCTCGGCTACTCCGACTCCTCGAAGTTCGGCGGCATCACCACCTCGCAGTGGGAGATCCACCGCGCCCAGCGCCGCCTGCGCGACGTCGCGCACCGGTACGGCATCCGGCTGCGGCTCTTCCACGGCCGCGGCGGCACCGTCGGCCGCGGCGGCGGCCCCTCGCACGAGGCGATCCTCGCGCAGCCCTGGGGCACGCTGGAGGGCGAGATCAAGGTGACCGAGCAGGGCGAGGTGATCTCCGACAAGTACCTGCTGCCGTCGCTGGCCCGCGAGAACCTCGAACTCACCATCTCCGCGACGCTCGCCGCGTCGGCCCTGCACACCGCGCCGCGGCAGGCCCCCGAGGAGCTGGCCCGCTGGGACGCCGCGATGGACCAGGTCTCCGAGGCCGCGCACACCTCGTACCGCGCGCTGGTCGAGCAGGAGGACCTGCCGAAGTACTTCTTCGCGGCCACCCCGGTCGACCAGCTCGCCTCGCTGCACCTGGGCTCCCGCCCGTCGCGCCGCCCGGACTCCGGTGCGGGCCTGGACGGCCTGCGCGCCATCCCCTGGGTGTTCGGCTGGACGCAGTCCCGGCAGATCGTCCCCGGCTGGTACGGCGTCGGCTCCGGCCTCGCCGCCGCCCGCGAGGCCGGCCTGGGCGACGTGCTGGACGAGATGCACGGCCAGTGGCACTTCTTCCGCAACTTCCTGTCCAACGTCGCCATGACGCTGGCCAAGACCGACCTGCGGATCGCCCGCCACTACGTCGAGCAGCTCGTGCCCGGCGACCTGCGGCACGTCTTCGACCAGATCACCGCCGAGCACGAGCTCACCCTGCGCGAGGTGCTGCGGCTGACCGGCGAGAGCGAACTGCTGGAGCACAACCCGGTGCTGAAGCAGACGTTCACCGTGCGCGACGCCTACCTCGACCCGATCTCCTACCTGCAGGTGGCGCTGCTGCGCCGTCAGCGCGAGGAGGCCGCCCAGGGCCTCAGCGAGGACCCGCTGCGGGCCCGCGCGCTGCTGCTGACCGTCAACGGCATCGCCGCCGGTCTGCGCAACACCGGCTGACCCCGGCCCCGGTACGACGGAGGGCGGGCCCGCGCACGGCGGGCCCGCCCTTCTCGTCGTCGCACGGCCACCGAGTGCCGGCCGACGGGTGCCGACGGGGCGTCAGTGCACCTCGGCGCCGTCGCCGCGGCGCCGCCGCAGCCAGGTCGCCGCACCGCCGGCGACGACGACCAGGCCGCCGGCCACCGCGTAGAGGCCGGCCGATCCGCCGACCGCGCCGGGCACCGGCGGCACGAGCTGCGCCGCGGCGGGCTCGGGCGACGTCACCGGGCCCGCCGTCGCGTCGGCGGCCGCCGCTGCGGAAGCTCCCGCGCCGGTCGCGGCCAGGCAGACCGCCGCACCGCCGACCATGCGCGCCACCCTGTAGGACCGAGCCACCCGTCATACCCCCAGATCGAACCCCGCAACCCTTCGTACGGGACTGACCGTATCCGATGGGCACCGGGCGCCTGACCCTTAATCAGCTCCCGGCGGCCAAGCGTTGCACGACCGTTGTGTACGTAACACATCCGTCGCGGGGAGGGGGCGGCGCCCGGCTCCGGTCAGGAGTTGTAGGTGCTCTGGGCGCGCTCCAGCCCTTCGGTGACGAGCGCCTCGACGGCGTCGGCGGAGCGGTCGACGAACCAGTCGAGGTCCTTGCGCTCGGCGGCCGAGAAGTCCTTGAGGACGAAGTCGGCGACCTCCATGCGGCCGGGCGGGCGGCCGATGCCGCAGCGCACCCGGTGGTAGTCGGGGCCGAGCGACCTGGTGAGGGACTTGAGGCCGTTGTGGCCGTTGTCGCCGCCGCCGCACTTGAGCCGCAGGGCGGCGTAGTCGAGGTCGAGCTCGTCGTGCACGGCGACGACGGCCGCGTTGGGCACCTTGTAGAAGTCCCGCAGGCCGGTGGTGGGACCGCCGGAGAGGTTCATGAAGGTCATCGGCTTGGCCAGCACGACGCGGCGGCCCCCGAGCCGGCCCTCCGCGACCTGCGCGCGGCTCTTGTGGGCCTTGAAGCGCGCGCCGATCCGCTCGGCGAGCAGGTCGGCGACCATGAAGCCGATGTTGTGCCGGTTGCGGGCGTAGCCGTCCCCGGGGTTGCCGAGGCCGACGATCAGCCAGGGCCCGTCGTACGTGTCGTCACTCATCGAAACCGCTCCTCACTCACGACACCATCATCCCGGACATGCCGCTGCCCCGGCCGGTCCGGACGGAACGGTCGGGGCAGCGGTTCAGGAAGGGGAGGCTCAGGCCTCGGTGGCCTCGGCGGCCTCGTCCTCGGTGACCTCGGCGGCCTGGGCGCCGATGACCTGCAGGACGACGGTCTCGCCGTCGACGGCCAGCGTGGTGCCCTTGGGGAGCTCGATGTCCTTGGCGAGGACGGAGGCGCCGGCCTCCAGGCCCTCGACGGAGACGGTGACGGACTCGGGGAGGTGGGTGGCCTCGGCCTCGATCGGGAGCGCGTTCAGGACGTGCTCCAGCAGGTTGCCGCCGGCGGCGAGCTCGCCCTCGGCGTGCACGGGGATCTCGACGGTGACCTTCTCGCCGCGCTTCACGAGGAGGAGGTCGACGTGCTCGATGGAGCGTCGGATGGCCTCGCGCTGGACGGCCTTCGGCAGGACGTACTCGTCCTTGCCCTCGATCGGGACGACCAGCAGCGCGTTCGGGGTCTTGAGCGCCATCATCAGGTCGTGGCCGGGCAGGTTCAGGTGGACCGGGGCGAGGCCGTGGCCGTAGACGACACCGGGGACCAGGCCGGCGCGGCGCGCGCGACGGGCGGCACCCTTGCCGAACTCGGTACGGGCTTCGGCGGCAAGGCGGATCTCGGACACGACTGCACTCCTCGTTGAGATAAAGACTGGCGCGGGTGCAGGAACGACAAAACCGCCGGGCCACACCCTCAAATACCTTGGGGTCGCTCGGCGGCAGACGACTACTCGAAGCAGCGCGTCGATCACGGTTGCGGCACCCGGTGGGGCACACGGCATCCCTCGCCGGGCGTCCCACGAGTCTAACCGCTGGCGCGTCAACCGTGAAATCGGCCCCCGCGCGCGGCGCGCACGGGGGCCGACCGGGCCGTACGGGGCGTCAGTGCACGCCCTCGAAGAGGCTGGTCACGGAACCGTCCTCGAACACCTCGCGGATCGCGGCGGCGATCGAGGGGGCGATCGAGAGGGTCGTCACCTTGTCCAGCTGGAGCTGGGCCGGGGTGGGCAGCGTGTTGGTGAAGACGAACTCGCTGACGCGGGAGTTCTTCAGGCGGTCCGAGGCCGGGCCGGAGAGCACGCCGTGGGTGGCGGCGACGATGACGTCGGCGGCACCGTTGTCGAAGAGCGCGTCGGCGGCGGCGCAGATCGTGCCGGCGGTGTCGATCATGTCGTCGACCAGGACGCAGACCCGGTCCTTGACGTCGCCGACGACCTCCGCGGAGAGGATGGTGTTGGCCCGGGTCATGTCGCGGCGCTTGTGGATGATCGCCAGCGGGGCGTCCAGCCGGTCGCACCACTGGTCGGCGACCTTCACCCGGCCGGCGTCCGGCGAGACGATGGTCAGCTTCGCGCGGTCGACCTTGTCGCCGACGTAGTCGGCGAGCATCGGCAGCGCGAAGAGGTGGTCGACCGGGCCGTCGAAGAAGCCCTGGATCTGCGCCGTGTGCAGGTCGACGGCCATCAGGCGGTCGGCGCCGGCGGTGCGCAGGAGGTCCGCGACCAGGCGGGCCGAGATGGGCTCGCGGCCGAGGTGCTTCTTGTCCTGCCGGGCGTAGCCGTAGAACGGCAGGATGGCCGTGATGCTGCGGGCCGAGGCCCGCTTCAGCGCGTCGATCATGATGAGCTGTTCCATGATCCACTGATTGATCGGAGCCGTGTGGCTCTGGATCACGAAGCAGTCCGCGCCTCGCGCGGAATCCAGGAAGCGGACGTAGATCTCGCCGTTGGCGAAGTCCAGGGCCTTGGTGGGGACGAGTTCGGTGCCGAGTTCCAGGGCCACCTCCTCCGCCAGCTCGGTGTGGGCACGGCCGGAGAAGAGCCGCAGCTTCTTCTCTCCCGACGTCGTGATCCCGCTCACTGCACCGTCTCCTCGCGTTTTGACCGCATGAACCCGCTGCGGCGCACCCGGGCAGGGCCCGGGCCGTCGGTCAGCGGGGGATTTGGGGTACGCCTGGACGCGGACGGTTAGCCCAGTGGCGCACGTATGTACTCCAGGTTACGCGCACCGCCGGGAAGCGTCCGCCCCGGGACCGGATGCCAGGACCCCCCGCGGCCGGCTCAGCCCTCGTCGGGGGCGGAGGCGGCGGCCTCGTCCGCAGCCGCGGCAGCAGCGGCGGAGGCCGTTCCGGGGCGCCTGCGGGCCACCCATCCGGCGACGTTGCGCTGCTGCGCGCGGGCGACGCCGAGCGACCCGGCCGGCACGTTCTGGTAGATCACGGAGCCGGCGGCGGTGTAGGCGCCGTCACCGACGGTGACAGGAGCGATGAACATGTTGTCCGAGCCGGTGCGGCAGTGCGCCCCGATGACCGTGCGGTGCTTGTCCACACCGTCGTAGTTGACCGTCACGGAGGCCGCGCCGACGTTGCTGCCCTCGCCGATCGTGGCGTCGCCGATGTACGACAGGTGCGGCACCTTGGCGCCCTCGCCGAGCTCCGAGTTCTTGATCTCGACGTAGGTGCCGGCCTTCGCCTTGCGGGCGAGCCGGGCGCCCGGCCGCAGGTACGCGTACGGGCCGACCGAGGCGAGCTCGCCGACCTCCGCGTCGACGACCGTGGCGTTGCTCACAGTGGCGCCGGCGCCGATCAGGCTGTCGGTGACGGTGGTGTTCGGGCCGACCTCGCAGCCCTCGCCGAGGTGCGTCGCGCCCTGCAGCTGGGTGCCGGGCAGCACGACCGCGTCGGGCTCGTAGGTGACCTGCACGTCGAACCACGTGGTGGCCGGGTCGACCACGGTGACGCCGGCGCGCATCGCGCGCTCCAGCAGCCGGTCGTTGAGCATCCGGCGGGCCTGGGCGAGCTGCACGCGGTCGTTGATGCCGACGATGTCGCGGTGGTCGGCCGCGACGACGGCGCCGACCCGGTGGCCGGCGGTGCGCAGGATCTCCAGGGTGTCGGTGAGGTACTCCTCGCCCTGGACGTTGTCGGTGGTGAGCCGGGAGAGCGCCTCGGCGAGCAGCTTCGCGTCGAAGGCGAACACGCCGGAGTTGATCTCGGAGACGGCGCGCTGCTCGTCGGTGGCGTCCTTGTGCTCGACGATGGCGGCGACCGCGCCCTCGCCGTCGCGCAGGATGCGGCCGTAGCCGTCGGCGTCCGGCACGACCGCGGTCAGCACGGTGACGCCGTTGCCCTGCCCGGTGTGGGCGTCGGCGAGGGCGCGCAGGGTGGCGCCGGTCAGCAGCGGCGCGTCGCCGGTGGTGACGAGCACGGTGCCGTCCAGGACGACGCCGTCGGCGGCGAGCGCCTCCAGGGCGGTGCGCACGGCGTGGCCGGTGCCGTTCTGCTGCTCCTGGACGGCGGTGCGCACGCCCGGGCAGCGGGACTCCAGGTGGCCGGTGACGAGCTCGCGCAGGTGGCCGACCACGACGACGAGGTGCTCGGGGGTCAACTCCTGCGCGGCGGCGACGGCATGGCCGACGAGGGAGCGGCCGCAGATCTCGTGCAGGACCTTCGGCAGCCGGTTGGACTTCATCCGGGTGCCCCCGCCGGCGGCGAGCACGACGACGGCAGCGGTCTTGTTGGCACTCACGCGGGAGGCTCCTCGGTTGTTCTGAGGGAGGGTCGGGCGCGCCTGCCGAGCGGGTCGGGGCTGTGCGCTGAGCTCCCGGAGGAGGATTCGAACCCCCATAAGCTGGACCAAAACCAGCTGTCCTGCCCTTAGACGATCCGGGACGGATGCTGTGCACGGGTGACGCGCCGACGGGCCGCCGGCGGGGCAACGCTGGGCTAAGAGTACGGGCTGTGCCGCTCCGCATCCACCACCCTCCGGCCCCCGCTCCGGACGACACGTCTTCCCATCGGATGCCCCAGTACCTACGATGCCGTAAGTTACGGAAACGTAGGTAACGCTCCTGCCACCGAGGACACCCCTATGACCATGCAGGCCGGTGCAGCACCCACCGTGACGGCGGAGAAACCCCCCGCCGAGGTATCCGCCACCCGCGGCGGCGAGAAGCAGGGGGCCGCCGAACGCATCACGCTCGGGGTCTTCATCGGCCTCCCGTTCCTCGCCCTCGTGGCGGCCGCCCCGGTCGCCTGGGGCTGGGGCCTCGGGTGGGTCGACCTCACGATCGCCGTCGTCATGTACTTCGTGGCCTGCCACGGGATCACCATCGGCTTCCACCGCTACTTCACGCACGGTTCCTTCAAGGCCAACCGGGCCCTGCGGCTGACCCTCGCGATCGCCGGGAGCCTGGCCATCGAGGGACCGCTGGTCCGCTGGGTCGCCGACCACCGCAAGCACCACCGGTTCAGCGACAAGGAGGGCGACCCGCACTCGCCGTGGCGGTACGGCGAGAGCGTGCCCGCGCTGATGAAGGGCCTCTGGTGGGCGCACATGGGCTGGCTCTTCGACGAGGAGCAGACCCCCCAGCACAAGTACGCGCCCGACCTGATCGCCGATCCGGCCATACGGCGCATCTCGCGGCTGTTCTGGCTCTGGACGACCGTCTCGATGCTGATCCCGCCGCTGGTCGGCGGCCTGGTCTCGATGTCGTGGACCGGCGCGCTGACCGCCTTCTTCTGGGGCTCGCTCGTCCGCGTGGCGCTGCTGCACCACGTGACCTGGTCGATCAACTCCATCTGCCACGCGATCGGCGACCGCCCCTTCAAGTCGCGCGACCGCTCCGGGAACGTCTGGTGGCTGGCCGTCCTCTCGTGCGGCGAGTCCTGGCACAACCTCCACCACGCCGACCCGACCAGCGCCCGCCACGGCGTGCTGCGCGGACAGGTCGACTCCTCGGCCCGGCTGATCCGCTGGTTCGAGCAGGCGGGCTGGGCGAGCGACGTCCGCTGGCCGCAGGCCGAGCGGATCGACGCCCGCCGCGCCGTATGACCCGCCCGCTGCCGCATGATGTAGGAGTGAACGGGAGCAACGCGGACACCGCGGACGGCCGGCAGCACGCACCGAGCGGGGAAGGCGGCGGCCCGGTGGCCCGTACCCGATCCACCCCGGCCGCACGCGGCACCCGCAGCGGCGGCCGGGTCAGGATGACCGGCAAGCAGCGCCGCGAGCAGCTGCTGGAGATCGGCCGGTCGGTCTTCGCGGAACGCGGCTACGACGGCACCTCCGTCGAGGAGATCGCCGAGCGCGCGGGCGTCTCCAAGCCGGTGGTCTACGAGCACTTCGGCGGCAAGGAGGGGCTCTACGCGGTCGTCGTCGACCGCGAGATGCAGCTCCTCCTCGACATGGTGACCGGGGCGCTCACCGGCGGGCACTCCCGCGAGCTGCTGGAGCAGGCCGCCTTCGCGCTGATGGACTACATCGACACCTCCACGGACGGCTTCAAGATCCTCGTCCGTGACTCCCCGGTGGCGCAGTCCACCGGCACCTTCGCCTCCCTCATCAGCGACATCGCCACCCAGGTCGAGGACATCCTGGGCCTGGAGTTCAAGTCGCGCGGGTTCGACGCGCGGCTGGCCCCGATGTACTCGCAGATGCTGGTCGGCATGGTCGCGCTCACCGGCCAGTGGTGGCTGGAAGTGCGCAAACCGCAGAAGGCCGAGGTCGCCGCCCATCTGGTGAACCTCGCCTGGCACGGGCTGGAAGGCCTGGAGCGGCATCCGAAGCTGGTGGGGGAACGACAGGGGTGACAGCACCGAGGTGGTCCCGTGGCGGTCTTCGTTCTGGCGGTGGGCGCCGCCTGCTTCCTCGGCCTCGGCTTCGTGCTGCAGCAGCACGCGGCCCAGCGGGCCCCGCGCAGTGACCTGCTGCACTGGAAGCTGCTGCTCGACCTCGCCCGGATGCCGGACTGGCTCCTCGGCGTGGGCTTCATGGTCGCCGGCCAGGTGCTCAGTGCCCTCGCCCTGAGCCAGGGCGAGGTCGCCCTGGTCGAGCCGCTGCTCGCCACCAACCTGGTCTTCGCCATGGCCCTGGCCCGCGTGATGACCGGCACCCGGCTCGGCCGCTCCGGCTGGGGCGGGGTGGTGCTGATCGCCCTCGGGGTGACGGCCTTCATCGTGGCCGGGCGGCCGGGGGCCGGCGGCCCCGACGCGGGACCGCTGCGCTTCTGGCTGGTGGTGGGGATCGTCAGCGGCCTCGCGCTGCTGCTGGTCGTCCTCGCCAAACGGATGCCGCTCTTCGAGGAGGCCACCCTGCTGGCCCTCGCCGCCGGTCTGCTCTACGGCCTGCAGGACGCCCTGACCCGGATGACCTCCGAACGCCTCGACGCGGGCGGCATCGGCGAGGTGCTGCACAGCTGGCAGCCGTACGCGGTGCTGGCGATCGGGGTGGTCGGGCTGCTGCTCGTGCAGTCCGCCTTCGAGGCGGCGCCGCTGCGGATGTCGCTGCCCGCCCTGACCGCCGCCCAGCCGATCGCCGGGATCGCCTGCGCGGTGGGATTCCTCGGCGACGAGCTGCGGACGACGCCGGCCGCACTGGCAGGCCAGGTGCTGGGACTGCTCGCCGTGGTCACCGGCGTGGTGCTGCTCGGCCGCCACCCGGCGATGCCGGGGCACCACCACTTCCACCGCTGACCCGCCCGTACGGACGGCCGACCGCCATCGGGTGGAATCCGCGGCACCGCCGCGCTGCGGCGCCGCGGCCGGGCGCACCTCTGCTGCTTGGCTGGCCGGAAGGTCGGCGACGGTGGAGGTACGGCAGTGGTGGTGTGGCGGAAGCCGGTCGGCATCGCGGTGGGCTGCGGCCTGCTCGCGGCGGGGGTGCTCGCCGCCCCGGCGGCAGGAGCGGCGGGGCAGGCGGGGCAGGCGGCCGGGACGCGCCCGGCGGCGCACGCGGGCCCCGCACAGGGGCGGTTCCCGGCGGCCGTGGAACGGGCGCTGCGGGACGCCGTGGACCGGACGAAGGCGGCGACCGGCGCCCCGGGCGTCACGGTCGGCGTCTGGGCACCGGGCCGGGGCTCCTTCACGTACACGCCCGGGGTGGCCGACCTGTCGACCGGGCGTCCGCTGCAGGCGGCGGACCGCGTCCGCATCGCGAGCATCACGAAGACGTACACCGCGACGGCCGTGCTCCGGCTGGTCGACCGGCACCTGATCGGCCTGGACGACCCGCTGAGCCGCTACCTGGACTGGCCGGACGGCGACCGGATCACCGTCCGCCAGTTGCTGAACATGACCGCGGGCGTCTACAGCTACACCGAGGACCCGGCCTTCCTCGCCCGCTACCACGCCCACCCGTTCGGGCCGTTCTCGCCGGGCGACGCACTGGCCGTCGCCCGGGCCCACCCGCCGTACTTCGCCCCGGGCGCGGGCTTCCACTACTCCGACACGAACTACGTGCTGCTCGGCATCGTCCTGGAGAGGGCGACCGGGCGGCCGGTCGGCGACGTGATCCGCCGGGAGGTGGTGCAGCCGCTGGGCCTGCGCAGCACGGAGTACCCGTCGGACCCGTCGATCCGGCGGCCGTTCGCGCACGGCTACGACACCGGCGGCCCCGGCGGCGCCCTGCGCGACGTCACCCGGGCGAACCCCGGCTACGCCGGCGCCGCGGGCGCGATGATCTCCGACCTCGGCGACCTCCGCACCTGGGCACGGGCGCTCTCCGAGGGCACCCTGCTGAGCCCGCGGACCCACGCCGCGCAGCTGGAGACCGTGCCGGTGGCGGACGGCGGCCAGGTGTCGTACGGGCTGGGGATCCTCGATTTCGCGGGGTTCCTCGGGCACAACGGGGCGATCCTGGGCTACAACTCGGCGATGTTCCGCCTGCCGGAGACCGGGGCGACGATCGTGGTCGAGATCACCAAGTGCGACCTGGAGGACGACGCCGCGACCCCGCTCTTCGTGGAGCTGGCGCGCATCCTCTACCCGGAGCGGTTCCCGGCGGCGGGCTGACCGGCCGGGCGGGTGACCGGCGCGGCGCGGGTGACCGGCGGGGCCGGGCGGGTGCTCAGCGGCGCCGGGCGACGGCGAAGATCCGCCGGAACGGGAAGAGGGTGCCGTGCGGCCCCGCGGGGTACGCCTCGCGCAGCAGCGCCCCGTACTCGGCCAGGAAGGCGGCCCGCTCCGCGGGGTCGGGCAGCAGGGCGAGGACGGGGCGCAGGGCGGTGCCGCGGACCCACTCCAGCACCGGGTCCTCGCCGTCGAGGAGGGTGAGGTGGGTGGTCTCCCAGACGTCGGCGGTGCAGTCCGCCCCGAGCAGGGTGTGCAGGTAGTCGGCGGGTGCGTGGGAGCCGGCCCGGACGGCGTCCTCGCCGAGCACGTCGCGCCAGCGGGGGCTGCGGCGCAGGTCGGCGAGCAGGGTGTGGCTGGGGGCGTCGAAGTTGCCGGGCACCTGGAGGGCGAGGACGCCGCCGGGCCGGAGCGCGGCGGCCCAGCGGGGCAGCAGGGCGAGGTGTCCGGGCAGCCACTGGAGGGTGGCGTTGGAGACGATCGCGTCGGGGGCGGCGGGGGCCGGATCCCAGGTGCGGGCGTCGGCGAGCAGGTAGGCGGCGCTCGGCTCGCCGGTGGTGCGGGCGGTGGCCAGCATCGCGGCGGAGCTGTCGACGCCGGTCAGGTGGGCGTCGGGCCAGCGGTCGCGCAGGACGGCGGTGGAGTTGCCGGGTCCGCAGCCGATGTCGAGGACGACCGGCGCGGCGGGGAGCGCGGGCATGCGGGCGACGAGTTCGTGCAGCGGGCGGGTGCGTTCGTCGGCGTAGCGGAGGTACTGCTGCGGATCCCATGCGGTGGCGGGCACGGCCCTCTCCCATGTATCTCGACATCAAGATATCCCATCGAGAGACTGCGCTTGATAATTCTCGATGTCAAGAGACTTCACATCGACACAACCCCCGATACACTGATCGACATGGAGGACGAGGTCGACCGGCTGGTCGCAGCATGGCGCCGCGAGCGCCCCGACCTCGACGTGGAACCGCTCGAGGTGCTCAGCCGGGTCAGCCGACTCGCCCGCCACCTCGACCGCGCCCGTCGCACCGCCTTCGCCGAGCACGGCCTGGAGCCCTGGGAGTTCGACGTGCTGACCGCCCTCCGGCGGGCCGGCGACCCCTACCAGCTCTCCCCCGGCCAGCTGCTCACCCAGACGCTCGTCACCTCCGGCACCATGACCAACCGCATCGACCGGCTCACCGGCAAGGGCCTCGTCAGGCGCCTGCCCGACCCGGACGACCGGCGCGGCGTCCTCGTCCGCCTCACCGACGACGGCCGCGACAAGGCCGACCAGGCGCTCGCCGGACTGCTCGCCCACGAGCGCGAGCTGCTCGCCCGGCTCGGCGCCGGTCAGCGCGCCGAACTCGCCGCCCTGCTGCGGCAGCTGGTCGCCCCCTTCGACCAGGCCGGCTGACCCCCGGCCCTCCCCCGCAGGGTCCGCGGCCCGGCCGCACGGCGGCCGGGCACCACCCGTCGCTCAGAAACCGTCCGGGTACGGCGCGCCGAGGGCCGGCACCGGCAGGGCCTCCGGCGTCCGGTAGCCCGGCAGCAGCCCGGCCAGCCGCCGCCGCACCTCGTCGTCGGAGTTTCCGGCCGCCGCCGCGTACAGGCCGGTCAGCCCGCCCGCCAGGTCCTCCGGGCCCGCGTCGTCGCCCGCCAGGGTCGCGAAGATCCGGCCGTGCGCGGTGGGCAGCCGCACCTCGCCCTCCGAGAACAGCGCCTCGTTGAGCTTCTCCCCCGCCCGCAGACCGGTGTAGCGGATCTCCACCTCCTCCGCACCGAGCTGCACCTGCCGGGCGAAGTTGTGCACCAGGTCGACGATCCGCACCGGCTCGCCCATGTCGAGCACGAACACCTCGCCGCCCTCGGCCATCCGGCCGGCCTCCAGCACCAGGCCGACGGCCTCCTCGATCGTCATGAAGAACCGGGTCACGTCCGGGTGCGTGATCGTCACCGGGCCGCCGCTCCGCAGTTGCTCGGCCAGCACCGACAGCAGCGAGCCCCGCGAACCCAGCACGTTGCCGAAGCGGACGGCGGAGAAGACCCCCGTGCCGAGGTTGCGCGCGTCCCGGGCGTTGGCCTGCACGATCAGCTCGGCCAGCCGCTTGCTCGCGCCGAGCACGGACGTCGGGTCGGCCGCCTTGTCGGTGGAGATCAGCACGAAGCGCTCGACGCCGGTGGCGAGGGCCGCCTCCACGAGGTTGTCCGTACCCAGGACGTTCGACTTCACCGCCTCGCTCGGATGCCGCTCCAGCAGCGGCAGGTGCTTGTGCGCCGCCGCGTGGAACACCACCTCGGGCCGCAGGTCGCGGAAGATCTGCTGGATCCGCGGACGGTCCCGGATGTCGGCGATCACCAGTGACTCGTCCGTCAGCAGCGCCTCGCCCCAGATGTCGAGCTGGAGCCGGTGCAGGTTCGACTCGTCGTGGTCGAGCATGTAGAGCCCGGACGGACCGAAGGCGTTCACCTGGCGGCAGAGCTCGCTGCCGATCGAGCCGCCGGCGCCCGTCACCAGCACCCGCCGGCCCTCGATCACCGCGCGGACGTCGGACGAGACCACGTGCACCTCGTGACGGCCGATCAGCTTGTTGACGTCCAGGCTGCGCATGTCGGAGCCGACCACCTCCCGGCGCAGCGCCGACAGGAACGACGGCAGGTAGCGCACCGCCACCCCGGCCGCGGCGGCCGAGGTGGCCAGCGCCCTGACCTGCTGGTGCGGCAGGCCCGGGATGGCCAGCACCACCACCTGGGCACGGTGGGTGACGGCGAGCCCGGTCAGATCGGCGAGCGGGCCGAGCACCGGTACGCCGTCGACGGCGAGCCCGGCCTTCGCCGGGTCGTCGTCGAGGACGCCGACCGGCGCGAGCCCGAACTCCGGGGTGCGGAGCAGGTCGCGGACGAGTGACGACCCGGCGGCACCCGCGCCGATCACGAGGGTGCGCATCCCCGGCGGCCCGTCGGACTGCTCCGGGATCGGTGCGAGCGGAACGTTTCGGCGTGCGGCAGTGGTGTGGGGCGACATCGGTCCTCCGGTCTCCCTGACTGACGGAGTCGGTACCTGGGTGTGGCGTCGGGCTGCTCCCCCAGCCCGGCGCGGGGCGTGGACGGCGCGGTCAGCCGGCGCCCGGGCCTGCACTTGAGGCGACGGTCGGCACGGCGGTCGACGGCACGGGCTGGGGCAGCGGCTCGGACGGCGTGATCCCCGCCCGGCGGGCCACCGCGACCGCGGCGAGCGTGGAGTGCACCCCGAGCTTGCCGAGGACGTTCTGCATGTGGGTGCGCACGGTGTGCGGCGAGAGGTAGAGCCGCTCGGCGACCGCCTGCCGGCCGAGGCCGGCGACCATGCAGCGCAGCACCTCCTCCTCCCGCGGGGTGAGGGTGCCGACCAGCCGCTCGCTCTCCGTGCGGTCGCGCCGGGCGCTGGTCAGCTCCCGGACGACCCCGGTGAGCAGGGCGGGCGACAGGTGGGTCTCGTCGCGCAGCACACCCCGCACCACGGTCAGCAGCCGGGCCAGTGAGCTCTCCTTCGCCACCCAGCCGACGGCACCGGCCTGCAGCGCGCGCACCGCACGGCGCGGGTCGTCGGAGCCGGCGAGCACCACCGCGCGCAGCGCCGGGTGGCTGCGCAGGACGCGGGCGAGCAGGGCGATGCCGTCACCGGGGACGGCGACGGCCAGGCCGTGGGCCTGGGCGTGGTTCTGGGCCTGGGCCTGGGCCTGGGCGTGGAGGTGGTTCTGCGGGCGGCCGGGCGGGGCCTCGCGGCGGGGCGGCGGCAGGACGGCGGCAGGCAGGGCTACGGCCGGCAGGGCCGCGGTCGGCGGGGCGGTGCGGGGGCGCTGCCCGGGCCGGCCGGCCGCCGGGGAGAGGTCCGCGTCGATCAGGGCGACGTCGTAGGGGCGGCCTTCGGCGGCGGCGCGCTCCAGCGCCCGCTCGGCGGCGACGGCGCTGCCGGCCGCTCCGACCTCGATCTCGGGCTCGGCGGCGAGAGCCGTGGCCAGCGCCTCGGCGAAGATGCGGTGGTCGTCGACCACCAGGACGCGAATACGCCCCATCGTCCGTCCCCCCTGTCCGGCGCCGACCCCCTCCGGTACCGGACTCAGGGTACGGGGGTGTGCGCCGGAGGGGTGGGGGATTGGTGAAGTTTCTTCATGGCTCGGCGATTTGACCTCCGCGCCGCATGCACGAAGGACCCGCCCGGCACGCCGCCGGGCGGGTCCTTCGCGGACGGTCTCAGGAGATCCGGCGGGCTCCTGCGGCGGGCACCGCGGTGAAGGTGCGCGGCGCGGCGTAGCCGGCCGCGGTGAACGCCGCGGTGACGGCCTCGGCGACCGCGTCCAGGGCGGTGTCGGCGACCAGCGCGACGACGGAGCCGCCGAAGCCGCCACCGGTCATCCGGGCGCCCAGCGCGCCGGCCGCGACGGCCGCCTCCACCGCGAGGTCGGTCTCCGGGCAGGAGACCCGGTAGTCGTCGCGGAGCGAGGCGTGACCCGCCGTCAGGATCGGGCCGAGGCCGGCGAGGTCGCCGGCGTCGAGCCGGGCGACGGCCTCCAGGACGCGCTCGTCCTCGGTCACCACGTGCCGTACGAGCGGCCGGAGTTCGGCGGGCAGGCGGTCGAGGGCCGCGTCCAGCCCGGCGGCCGGGAGGTCGCGCAGGGCGGCGAGGCCGAGCAGGGCCGCGGCCCGCTCGCAGCCGGCCCGCAGCTCGGCGTACGCGCCGTCGGCGAGGTCGTGCTTGACCCGGGTGTCGATCACGAGCAGCCGCAGGCCGGCGCCGGCGAGGTCGAGCGGCACGTGCCGCTGGGAGAAGTCGCGGGTGTCGAGGAAGAGCGCGCCGCCCTCGGTGCAGCAGGCGGACGCCATCTGGTCCATCACGCCGCAGGGCACGCCGACGAACTCGTTCTCGGCGCGCTGCGCGAGCCGGGCGAGCTCGGGGCCGGTCAGGCCGAGCCCGTGGAGGTCGTTGTAGGCCACGGCGACCGCGCACTCCAGGGCGGCCGAGGAGGAGAGGCCGGCGCCGGTCGGCACGTCGCTGTCGATGTGCACGTCGGCACCGCCGACGTCGTACCCGGCCGCGCGCAGCGTCCAGACCACCGCGGCCGGGTACTTGGCCCAGCCGTCCACCGAGCCGGGGGCGAGGTCGGCGACCACGAGTTCGACGGCCTCGCCGTCGCCCTGCTCGCTGTACAGCCGCAGCACGCCGTCCGGGCGGAGCCGGACGGTGGCCCGGGCGCTGTGCGGCAGGGCGACGGGCAGCACGAACCCGTCGTTGTAGTCGGTGTGTTCGCCGATCAGGTTGACCCGGCCGGGCGCCGCCCAGATGCCTTCGGTGGCGGCGCCGTCGTGGACGGACTGGGTACTCGTCATCAGGCTCGCTTCTCCAGGGTGAAGGCCCAGGCGTCGGCGACGATGTCGTCGAGCTCGGGGCGGCGGGGGCGCCAGCCGAGCACCTCGTGGGCGCGGGCAGCGGAGGCGACCAGGGAGGCCGGGTCGCCGGGGCGGCGTTCGGCGGTGACGACGGGGATCTCGCGGCCCGTCACGCGCTTGACGGACTCGATGACCTCACGGACGGAGAATCCGCTGCCGTTGCCGAGGTTGCAGATGAGGTGCTCGCCGGCCTTGGCCGCGCCGAGCGCCAGCAGGTGCGCGTCGGCGAGGTCCGCGACGTGGATGTAGTCGCGGATGCAGGTGCCGTCCGGGGTGGGGTAGTCGTCGCCGAACACCGAGATGTGCGGGCGCTGCCCGAGCGCCGCCTGGAAGACCAGCGGGATCAGGTGCGACTCGGGCTCGTGGCGCTCGCCGTACGCGCCGTACGCGCCGGCGACGTTGAAGTAGCGCAGCGAGACGGCCGCCAGGCCGTGCGCGACGGCCTCGCTGGTGATCAGGTGGTCGACGGCGAGCTTGCTGGCGCCGTACGTGTTGGTGGGCGCGGTGCGCGCGGTCTCCGCGATCGGCACGGACTCCGGCTCGCCGTAGACGGCGGCGGTGGAGGAGAAGACGAGCGTGCGCACGCCGGCCTTGCGCATCGCGGAGACGAGCTCAAGCGAGCCCGCCACGTTGTTGCGCCAGTACTTCTCCGGGTCCGCGACGGACTCGCCGACCTGCGAGGAGGCGGCGAAGTGCAGCACGCCGTCGAAGGACGGGTCGAGCACGTCGCCGGCGTCCTGGATGCGGCCGCGGACGAACTCGGCGCCCGCGGGCACGCCTTCGGCGAAGCCGGTCGACAGGTCGTCGAGCACGGTGACCTGGTGGCCCGCCTCCAGCAGGTGGGCGGTGACCACACTGCCGACGTAGCCGGCTCCACCCGTGACCAGGTACTTACTCATGATGCGACCTCCCGCAGGCGCTGCGCCGCCGCCTCGGGCGACACATCGTTGACGAACGCGTCCATGCCGGATTCCACTCCGGCCAGGAACTTGAGCTTGCCCACCGTACGTCGGATCGTGAACAGCTCCAGGTGCAGCGCCAGCTCCTCCCCTCCGGGGGCGGGAGCCTGGTGCCAGGCGGAGATGTACGGCGTCGGTGCGGCCTGCTCATTGTGCCCGGGCTCGATGAAGAGCCGGTCGAAGCGGCGGAGGAGTTCCAGGTAGACGCGGGGGAACTCGGCGCGTTCGGCCTCGGTGAGCGCGGTGAGGTCGGCGACCCGGCGGTTGGGGTAGAGGTGCACCTCGTACGGCCAGCGGGCGGCGAACGGGACGAACGCCGTCCAGTGCTCGCCCGCCAGCACCACCCGGACGGGGTCGGCGCGCTCGGCGGCGAGCAGGTCCTCGAAGAGGTTGCGGCCGGTGCGGGCGCGGTGCCCGGCGGCGGCCTCGGCCATCCGCCGGGTGCGCGGGGTGGTGAAGGGGAAGGCGTAGATCTGGCCGTGCGGGTGGGCCAGGGTGACCCCGATCTCGGCGCCGCGGTTCTCGAAGCAGTAGACCTGCTGCACCCCGGGGAGGGCGGAGAGGGCGGCGGTGCGGTCCGTCCAGGCGTCGAGGACGAGGCGGGCCTGCGCCTCGTCCAGGTCGGCGAAGGAGGAGCCGTGGTCGGAGGTGAAGCAGACGACCTCGCAGCGGCCGGTGCCCGGGCCGGACACGGCGACCGGGTGGTCGAGGCCGGTGACGTGGGCGGCCGCGTCGGTGGCCAGGGAGGGGAAGCGGTTCTCGAACACCGCCACCTCGTAGTCGGGGGCGGGGATCTCGCTGAGCCTGCCCTCCCGCGAGGGGCAGAGCGGGCACTCGTCCGCCGGCGGGTGGTAGATGCGGCCCTGGCGGTGGGCGGCGACGGTCACCCAGTCGCCGGTCGCCGGGTCCTGCCGGATCTCGGACAGGCTCGCGGTGGGCTCCAGCGGACGCAGGTCGGCGGAGTCCCGGAGGGCGGAGTCGTCCGCGTCGAAGTAGATGAGCTCGCGGCCGTCCGCGAGCTTGGTCGTGGTCTTCACGGCGGTGTGCTCCGATCTCCTTGTTCTTCAACATTTTCAAACATCTACTACCAGAAGTCAACATCCTGGTCGTGCGAGAACACCCGCCGGCCGTGCGGGAGCACTCGGACGGCCGTGCGGGAGCACTCACCGGCCGCGCGAGAACACTCGGACGGCCACGTGGGAGCACCCACCGGCCGCACGGGAACGCTCAGACGGACCCCGAGACGCCGTCCAGCAGGCCGGTCCGGGCCGCCACCGCCGCGGCCTCCAGCCGCGACCGGGCCCCCAGCTTCACCAGCACCCGCTGCACGTGGGTCCGGGCCGTGCTGGAGGCGATGCCCAGACCGGCCGCGATCGCGGCGGTGTCCTCGCCCTCCGCGATCCGGCCCAGCACCTGCACCTCGCGCCGGGTCAGCAGGCGCAGCAGCCGCACGGCGTCGCCGTCCGGCTCGGGCAGCGGGCGCAGCAGCGCCTCGAACGCGCCCTGCAGCACCTCGACCGCCACCGCCGCCTCCCCCGCCCGCACCCGGGCGACGGCCCGCTCGACGACCTCGATCCGCTCGTCGCTCCGCACGTAGCCGGCCGCACCGGCGGCGAACGCCGCCGCCACCCGGCCCGGCTGGCCGACCGGGCCGAGCACCACGACGGCCACCTCGGGGCGTTCGGCCCGCAGTCGGCGCAGCTCCCCGAACACCGCGTCCCCGCCGCCCGCGGAGATCCCCAGCAGGCACACCTCGGGGCGCCGCGCGCCGACCAGGGCGCCGACGGCGGTGGCGGGCGCGCCCACGGCGAGCACCCGGTGGCCGCGCAGCTGCAGGGCGGTGGCCAGCGCCTCGGCCAGCAGCCGGTGGTCGTCGACGATCACGAGCCGAACGCCCACGGCGCCCTCCAGTCCCGGTCGGCCGTGTCCGGCGCGGCGGTTGACGCACCATCACAGCGCATCGGCGCCCGGTCCGCCAGGCTGCCGACCCGTCGCCGATCCGCCGCCGACCGGCAGCCGTCCGCGCAGCAGCCGTCCGCACAGCAGGGTTCGGTGGTGGCGGCGGGCCCGATGGCAGCGGGTCCGGGAACGCCGAAGGCCCCCGCCGTACGGCGAGGGCCTTCGTGCTCACTGTGGAGCCCCCATGCGGAATCGAACCGCAGACCTTCTCCTTACCATGGAGACGCTCTACCGACTGAGCTATAGGGGCTTGTTCTCGGTCTTCCCTTCGAACGAGGAAGACATTACACGGCCGTCGGCCGGAACGTGAAATCCATCCGGGCCCGAGTTCCGCCGCAGCCCCGCCCGCGTGTCCGCACGCCCGCATGTCCGCACGCCCGCATGCCCGCACGCCCTCATGCCCGACCGGGGCGCGGGTCGCCTCAGGGCGCAGGCACCCCGTCGCCGCAGTGCGCCCGGTCGAACCGCTCGCGCGCCTCGACGACCGAGCAGGCGTGCGACTCGACCCAGTCACCGAGCGGCGCGATCCGCTCGGCGAGGGTGCGGCCGAGCGGCAGCAGCCCGTAGACGACCCGCGGCGGGGTCTGCGGGTGCACGGTGCGCAGCACGAGGCCGTCGCGTTCGAGCGATCGCAGCGACTGGGTGAGCATCTTGCGGCTGACGCCGCCGACCGACCGCTGCAGCTCGGAGAAGCGCTGCTCACCGCGCTGGTGGAGGCTCAGGACGAGGAGCAGCGACCACTTGTCGGCGAGCTCCGCGAAGACGTCCCGGCTGGGACAGACCGCGGCGAAGATGTCGAACTCCTGGCCGGCCGGGACGGGCGGGAGCCCGTCGGACGGGGCGGTCTGCTGGGTGGGCATGGCCCCAGCCTAACTCGAACGGTCTCCGATCGGGAGTTGGTAACCATTGGAGACTTGGTCTATGTTGGAGACCGACAGCCCCGGTCGCGCCGTCCGACCGGCCGGCGCCGAACCGCACACCCCGAGGAGCCAACCCGCCATGACGACCGCCGCCCGTCCCACCGTCGCCGTCGCCTACCACTCCGGCTACGGCCACACCGCCGTCCTGGCCGAGGCCGTGGCCCGCGGCGCGGCCTCCGCCGGGGCCGACACGGTGCAGATCGCCGTCGACACGATCACCGAGGAGCAGTGGGCGCAGCTCGACGCCGCCGACGCGATCGTGTTCGGGTCGCCCACCTACATGGGCACCGCCTCCGGCGCCTTCCACACGTTCGCCGAGGAGACCTCCAAGCGCTGGTTCAGCCAGGCCTGGAAGGACAAGCTCGCGGCCGGCTTCACCAACTCCGGCTCCAAGAGCGGCGACAAGCTGCACACCCTGCAGTTCTTCACCGTGCTCGCCGCGCAGCACGGCATGCAGTGGATCAGCCTCGGCCTGCACCCGGGCTGGAACTCCTCCACCGCCTCCGAGAACGACCTCAACCGCCTCGGCCTGTTCCTCGGCGCGGGCGCCCAGACCCACACCGACCAGGGGCCGGAAGGCGTCCACCAGGCCGACGTCCTCACCGCCGAGCACCTCGGCGAGCGGGTCGCCCGGCAGGCCGAGATCACCCTCGCCGGCCGGGCCGCCCTGGCGGCCCTGGCCGCCTGAGGCCCGGCGCTCAGCGCACCGCCGTCGTTCCCCCGTCCCGCGCGGGGGAACGGCGGCGCACCGCGTCCAGGTCCGTCCCGCGGGTCTCCGGCAGGCCGAACAGGCAGAGCAGCGAGACCGCACCCAGCCCCGCCAGGTACCAGCCGACCGGCACCGCCGTGCCGTACGCCTCGGTCAGCCGGACGGCCACCAGCGGCGCGGTCGCCCCGCCGACCACGCCCGCCAGGTTGTAGGTCAGCGCCGCCCCGGTGTACCGCACCCGGGTCGGGAAGAGCTCCGGCAGGTACGCGGCGACCGGCCCGAGCATGCCGCCGAGCAGGGCCATCGCCCCGATCAGCGCCAGCGCGACCGGCCCGGTGCGGGCCGTCTCCAGCAGCGGGAAGAGCACCCCGGCCCATCCCGCGGCGAGCAGGGTCGCCACGAGCAGCACCCGCCGCCGCCCGTACCGGTCGGCGGCGCGGGCGCTCAGCACCACCGTGCCGCCCTTGACCACGGCCCCGGCCAGCAGCAGGCCCAGCACGAGGCGGCGCGGCACCCCGAGGTCGGCGGTGGCGTGCGCCAGCGCGTACGTCGTCGTCAGGTAGAACAGCGCGTACCCCGACATGACGGCGCCGGCGCCGAGCAGCACCGGCCGGCCGTGGCCGCGCAGCACCTCGGCCACCGGCATCCGGGCGTGGCCGGGCTGGGCCCGGAAGAGCGGCGTCTCGGCGACGCGCAGCCGGACGAACAGCGCGATCGCCACCAGTACCAGCGAGGCCAGGAACGGCACGCGCCAGCCCCAGTCCAGGAACGCGGCCTCGTCGAGCACCTCGCCCAGCACCAGGAACGCCGCCGTCGCCAGGAAGAAGCCCGCGCAGGGGCCGAGTTGCAGGTAGGCGCCCCAACGGCCGCGCTGCCGGGCCGGTGCGTGCTCGGCGATCAGCAGGGCCGCCCCGCCCCACTCGCCGCCCAGCCCCAGGCCCTGGCAGAACCGCAGCACCGTGAGCAGCACGGGAGCCCACGCCCCCCACTGCCCGTACGCCGGCAGCAGGCCCACGGCGGCCGTCGAGAAGCCCATCAGCAGCAGCGACGCCACGAGGGTGGTCCGGCGGCCGAGGCGGTCGCCGAAGTGCCCGAAGAGCACCGCGCCGAGCGGCCGGGCGACGAACGCCACCGCGTGCACGGAGAGCGCGGCCAGCAGGGCGCCGGCCGGGCCGAGCCCGGGGAAGAACACCCGGCCGAAGACCAGCGCCGCGGCGGCCCCGTAGAGGAAGAAGTCGTAGAACTCGACGGCGGTGCCGAGCATCGCCGAGGCGGCCACCCGGCGCAGGGCGCCACGACCCGCCGGTGACGCTGTGTCATGTGTCATGCCGTCACCCTGACAAGTCGTTGACCTGCAAGGACCGCAGGGACACGACGGGCCCGGAGTGCACCGGCGTACGCCCGCCGGGGTGGTGCGCCGCATCCACGGCGGCGGTATGGTGGCGGCTTCCGGCTTCGAAAGGGCGCACGTGAGAGACGTGTTCGACGAGAACGGCCTGTTCGACAAGATCTCCGCCGGCCTGTGTCTCGCCTTCAGCCTGCTGCTGCTCGACCTCGCGCTGGGCCGGCACCGGCACGGCGGGTCGATCGCCTGGGCGGTGATCGGCGGGGTGATGGTGGTCGCGTCCGGCTGGCAGACCGTCCGCCGTTTCCGCCGCCGCGACTGACCTGCCGCACCGCGGGCAGCCCTACCAGTCGCGCCAGCGGTCGGTCAGTTCGGCGCGGCCCAGGCCCTGGCGGGCCGTCAGGGCCTCCACGTCGACGCCGACGGTGCCCAGCGCGGCGTCCGCGTACTCGCACAGGTCCTCGCGCTCGGCGGTCTCGAACAGCCCGTGCACGTCGTCTATCGCGTTCAGCGCCTGCACGAGGTGCTCGACGGCCGCCCAGAGCAGTTCGTCGGACGCGCCGGGCGCCAGCTCGGCCTCGTAGGCGGTCATCGCGTCGTCGGTCGCGGCCAGCATCGCCGGCGGGTACAGCTCCGCGTACTCCGGGTGCCGGGCGGCGAACCGCCGCCACCTGGCGGTGGGGCGGGCCGCGGCGCGACGGGTGTCGTCTGCGTTCATGGACGGGAAGCTACCGGCCGGCACCGACAGTGCCGGCCGGACGGACGCCCGTCAGACCTGCTCGGCCAGCTCCAGCCAGCTCATCTCCAGCTCCTCCTTCTCGTCGCGGACCTTGCGCAGCTGCGCGTCCAGGTCGGCGACCTTGGAGAAGTCGGCGGCGTGCTCGGCGAGCTGGGCGTGCAGCTTCGCCTCCTGCTGGTCCAGCTTGGAGATCTGCCGCTCGATCTTCTGCATCTCCTTCTTCTGGAGCCGGGTGTCGCCGGCGGCCTTCGCGGCCTCGGACGGCGCTGCGGCGGCGGGAGCGGGGGAGCCCGACTCGGCCATCCGCGCCCGGCGCTCCAGGTACTCGTCGACGCCGTTCGGCAGCATCCGCAGCCGGCGGTCGCCGAGCAGGGCGAAGACGGTGTCGGTGGTGCGCTCGATGAAGAAGCGGTCGTGGCTGATCACGATCATCGATCCGGGCCAGCCGTCGAGGAGGTCCTCCAGCTGGTTGAGGGTCTCGATGTCGAGGTCGTTGGTGGGCTCGTCGAGGAAGAGCACGTTCGGCTCGTCCATCAGCAGGCGCAGCAGCTGCAGGCGGCGGCGCTCGCCGCCGGAGAGGTCGCCGACCGGCGTCCACTGCTTGTCCTTGGTGAAGCCGAACTGCTCGCACAGCTGGCCGGCGCTCATCTCCCGGCCCTTGCCGAGGTCGACCCGGCCGCGGATCTGCTCGACGGCCTGCAGCACCCGCACCTGCGGGTCGAGTTCGGCGATCTCCTGCGAGAGGTACGCCAGGCGCACGGTCTTGCCGACCTTGATCACGCCGCCGGAGGGCTGCACGTCGCCCTCGGTCGCGAACGCCGCCTGCATGGCGCGCAGCAGGGAGGTCTTGCCGGCGCCGTTGACGCCGAGCAGGCCGATCCGGTCGCCGGGGCCGAGCTGCCAGGTGACGTGGTCGAGGAGGTGCTTCGGGCCGGCCTTGATGCTCACGCCCTCCAGCTCGAAGACCGTCCGGCCGAGGCGGGCGTTGGCGAACTTCATCAGCTCGCTCTTGTCGCGCGGCTCCGGCACGTCCGCGATCAGGGCGTTGGCGGCCTCGATGCGGTAGCGCGGCTTGGAGGTGCGGGCGGGGGCGCCGCGGCGCAGCCAGGCGAGCTCCTTGCGGGCCAGGTTCTGCCGCTTCTGCTCCTCGGTGGCCTCGATGCGGCTGCGCTCGGCGCGCGCGAAGACGTAGTCGGAGTAGCCGCCCTCGTACTCGCGCACCTCGCCGCGCTGCACGTCCCACATGCGGGTGCAGACCTGGTCGAGGAACCACCGGTCGTGGGTGACGCAGACGAGCGCGGAGCGGCGGTTCTGCAGGTGCCGGGCGAGCCAGGCGATGCCCTCGACGTCGAGGTGGTTGGTGGGCTCGTCCAGCACGACCAGGTCGGGCTCGCCGAGCAGCAGCTGGGCGAGCGCGATCCGGCGGCGCTCGCCGCCGGAGAGCGGGCCGATCACGGTGTCGAGGCCCTCGGCGAAGCCCGGCAGGTCGAGGCCGCCGAAGAGGCCCTCGATGATGTCGCGGATACGGGCGTCGCCCAGCCACTCGTGGTCGGCGCGGCCGGCGATGACCTCCTGGCGGATGGTCGCCTTGGGATCCAGCGAGTCGTGCTGGGTGAGGACGGCCATCTGCAGGCCGCCGGAGTGGGTGATCCGGCCGCTGTCCGGTTCCTCCAGCTTGGCGAGCATGCGGATCAGCGTGGTCTTGCCGTCGCCGTTGCGTCCGACGACACCGATCCGGTCCCCCTCGCTGACGCCCAGGCTGACTCCGTCCATCAGGGCACGGGTGCCGTACACCTTGGTGACGGACTCGATGGTGGCGAGGTTGACGGCCACTGCAGCTGCGCTCCTGGGAGGGGGTCGGGACGGGTCTCCGGCCTCCCAGCCTAGTGGGCGGCGGAGCGGTGCCGGTCCGGCGTCGAGGTGCAGCGCCGTGCGACGGCCGGAGGAGCAGCCGGACGGGGTGCGGGTGCTCGGCGGCCCGGGGGCAGCGCGTACGTGGCCGTGCGGGCGCCCGTTCGGGGGGCGTCGCACTGCCCGGTCCGGGCCGAGATCCGTGCCAGGATCCGGGCCGGCCGGGCCGGTGCCGGAGGCCGAACCGTTCAGGGCGTGGGGGTGCCGATCGTCGCGCCGGGCACCGGCCCGTACGTCGCGTGGGCGGTGCGGCAGGTGCCGGAGGCCGTCAGCGCGACGGCGATCGCCCGGGCGGCGTCGGCGTCCTTGGCGAGGAAGGCGCAGGTCGGCCCGGAACCGGAGACCAGGGCCGCCAGGGCGCCAGCCTCGGTGCCCGCGTGCAGGGTGTCGGCGAGCGAGGGGCGCAGCGAGACCGCGGCGGCCTGCAGGTCGTTGGCGAGGGCGGCGGCGAGGGCGACCGGGTCGCCGGTCGCCAGGGCGGCGAGCAGCGCCGGGTCCGGGTCCGGGGTGGGTACGTCGGCGAGCGAGGAGCCGGTGCCGTCCTCCTCGCGGAGGCGGTCGCACTCACGGAACACGGCGGGGGTGGAGAGGCCGCCGTCGGCCACCGCGAACACCCAGTGGAAGGTGCCGGAGACCGGGAGGGCCTCCAGGATCTCCCCACGGCCGCGGCCCAGGGCGACCCCGCCGAGCAGCGCGAACGGCACGTCCGAGCCGAGTTCGGCGGCCAGCTCCAGCAACACCTCGAACGGCGTGTCGAGGCCCCACAGCGCGTCGCAGGCGACGAGGGCGGCGGCGCCGTCCGCGCTGCCGCCGGCCATGCCGCCGGCGACCGGGATGGCCTTGGCGATGTGCAGGTGCACGCCGGGGTCGGCGAGGCCGTGGTGCTCGGCGAGCAGCCGGGCGGCACGGGCGGCGAGGTTGCTGCCGTCGAGCGGCACGGACACCGCGTCGGGGCCGGTGCAGGTCAGGGTGACGCCGTCGCCCGGGGTGGCGGTGACCTCGTCGGCGAGGCCGACGGCGAAGAACACGTTGGCCAGGTCGTGGAAGCCGTCGGCCCGCAGGCCGCCGACCCCCAGCTGGACGTTGACCTTGGCGGGCACGCGAACGGTGATCATCACTGGGCCTTCGGCTTGTGCTCGGCGATCGCGGCGAACTGCTCGACCGTCAGCATCTCGCCGCGCAGCTTGTGGTCGATACCGGCGGCGGCCAGCGCCTGCTCGGCGCCGGCGGGCGAACCGGCCCAGCCGGCCAGCGCGGCGCGCAGGGTCTTGCGGCGCTGGGCGAAGGCGGCGTCGACGACGGCGAACACCTCGGTGCGGGTGGCGGTCGTCCTCGGCGGGTCGTGGCGCACCAGCGAGACCAGGCCGGAGTCGACGTTCGGCGCGGGCCAGAAGACGCTGCGGCCGATCGCCCCGGCGCGCTTCACGTCGGCGTACCAGTTGGCCTTCACCGACGGCACGCCGTAGACCTTGTTGCCGGGCTTGGCGGCGAGCCGGTCGGCGACCTCGCTCTGCACCATGACCAGGGTGCGCTCGATCGTCGGGAAGGTCGCGAGCATGTGCAGCAGCACCGGGACGGCGACGTTGTAGGGCAGGTTGGCGACCAGCGCGGTCGGCGCCGGGCCGGGCAGCTCGGTGACCTCCATGGCGTCGCTCAGCACGAGGTCGAAGTGCCCGGCCTTGTCCGGCATGCGGGAGGCGACGGTGGTGGGCAGGTGCCGGGCGAGCAGCGGGTCGATCTCGACCGCGGTGACGTGGGCGGCCACCTCCAGCAGGGCCAGGGTGAGCGAGCCGAGGCCCGGCCCGACCTCGACCACGCTGTCCTCGGCGGTCACCCCGCCCGCACGGACGATCCGCCGTACGGTGTTGCCGTCGATGACGAAGTTCTGCCCGCGCTGCTTGGTCGGCTTCACGCCGAAGGCGGCCGCCAGTTCGCGGATGTCGGCGGCGCCGAGCAGGTGGTGGTCGGCTGCGGGTGCGGGGTCGGTGCTGCTCACCCCGCAAGGATACGGGCGCGCGGGGGCCGGGAGTTCGCCCGCCTGCGGATTCTTCCGGTCGATCGGTTCGGCGGTCATCGCCGTCTCCCTCGCTGCGCTCGTACTGAACTCATGCCGGTCAGCGTGAAGGAGTCGCAGGAGGGCGGGGGCGTTCCGCCGGAATCCGGCCTTCATTCGAACGGGTGACGGATCAGTACGCGAACGCCCTGGCCGTGTTCGCGGCGATCGCGGTGGCGAGTTCGTCCTCGCCGATGCCGCGGTGGGCGGCCATCGCCCGCAGCGTCACGGGCACGAGGTACGGCGCGTTGGGGCGGCCGCGGAACGGGTGCGGGGTGAGGAACGGCGCGTCCGTCTCGATCAGCACGCGGTCGAGCGGGGTGACGGCCAGGGCCTCGCGCAGGGCGTGGTTGGCCTTGTAGGTGACCGGCCCGGCAAAGGAGAGGTACCAGCCGTGCTCGGCGCAGACCTTCGCCATCGCCGCGTCGCCGGAGTAGCAGTGGAAGACGGTGCGCTCGGGGGCGCCCTCCTCCAGGAGCAGGGCGATGACGTCGTCGTGGGCGTCCCGGTCGTGGATGACGAGGGCCTTGCCGTGCCGCTTGGCGATCGCGATGTGGCGGCGGAAGGACTCCTTCTGGATGTCCACGCCCTCGGGGCCGGTGCGGAAGTAGTCGAGGCCGGTCTCGCCGACCGCCTTGACCTGCGGCAGGGCGGCGAGCGCGTCGATCTCGGCGAGGGCGGCGTCGAGCGCGGCGGCGCCCCCGGGGGCCCGGTGCTGCCCGGACCAGCCGTCGGGGTCGCCGAGGAAGATCCGCGGCGCCTCGTTGGGGTGGAGGGCGACGGCCGCGTGCACGGCGTCGAACTCGGCGGCGAGGTCGGCCGCCCAGCGTGAACCGCGCACGTCGCAGCCGACCTGGACGACGGTGGTCACCCCGACCGAGGCGGCCCGGGCGAGGCCCTCGGCGGGGGTGCCGTCCTGCATGTCCAGGTGGGTGTGCGAGTCGGCCACCGCCACGGCCAGGGGTTCCGGCAGCGGCGGCGGGGTCGACCGGTCGTCGTCCTTCTTGGCCATCAGGAGGCGGGCTTCTCTTCCAGGCGGGGGAACAGGATGTCGCCCTTGGTGACGATCACCCCGGCGGGCAGCCGGCCCCAGTCGGCGACGGTGCCGATGGTCTGCGCGGCCAGGGCGCCGAGCGGCTCCTCCGCGCCGAGCGAGTCCCACAGCTTCTGCGCGGTGCCCGGCATCAGCGGGTTGAGCAGCACGGCGGTCGCCCGCAGCGCCTCGGCGGCGGTGTACAGGACGGTCGCGAGGCGGGCCCGGCCCTCCTCGGAGGTGTCCTTGGCGACCTTCCACGGCTCCTGCTCGGTGAGGTAGCCGTTGACCAGCTTGACGAACTCGAAGATCGCGGCGATGCCGGCGGCGAAGTCCAGCTCCTCCCCGATCTTCAGGTCGGCCAGGCCGGCGGCCTTCGTCAGGCCGTCGGCGACGGCCTGCTCGGCGTCGCCCGCGGCGGTGGCGGCCGGCAGCACGCCCTCGTGGTACTTGCCGACCATCGCGGCCACGCGGGAGGCGAGGTTGCCGAAGTCGTTGGCGAGCTCGGAGGTGTACCGGGCGGTGAAGTCCTCCCAGGAGAACGAGCCGTCGGTGCCGAACGGGATCGCCCGCAGGAAGTAGTACCGGTAGGCGTCCACGCCGAAGTGCGAGGTGAGGTCCTGCGGGGCGATGCCGGTCAGGTTGGACTTCGACATCTTCTCGCCGCCGACCATCAGCCAGCCGTTGGCGACGACCCGCTTGGGCAGCGGCAGGCCCGCGGCCATCAGCATCGCGGGCCAGATCACCGCGTGGAAGCGCAGGATGTCCTTGCCGACGAGGTGCACGGACGCCGGCCACAGCTCGGCGAAGCGCTCGGGGTCGGCGCCGTAGCCGGCGGCGGTGATGTAGTTCTGCAGGGCGTCCACCCACACGTAGAGCACGTGCTTCTCGTCCCACGGCAGCGGGACGCCCCAGTTGAAGGTGGAGCGGGAGATCGAGAGGTCCTGCAGGCCCTGCTCGACGAAGCGCAGCACCTCGTTGCGCGCCGTGGCGGGCGCGATGAAGCCGGGGTTGGCCGCGTAGAACTCCAGCAGCTTCGGGCCGTACGCGGAGAGGCGGAAGAAGTAGTTCTCCTCCTCCAGCCACTCGACCGGCTTCTTGTGGATCGGGCAGAGCTTCTCGTCCTCGGTGGCGCCGGGGAGGAGCTCGCCGGGCAGCTTGTACTCCTCGCAGCCGACGCAGTACGGGCCGGAGTAGCCGCCCTTGTAGATCTCGCCCTTGTCGTGCAGGTCCTGGACGAACTCCTGCACGCGGTCGGTGTGCCGCTGCTGGGTGGTGCGGATGAAGTCGTCGTTGGCGATGTCCAGGTGCTGCCAGAGCGGCTTCCACGCCTCCTCGACCAGCTTGTCGCACCACTCCTGCGGGGAGACGCCGTGGGCGTCGGCGGTGCGCAGGATCTTCTGGCCGTGCTCGTCCGTCCCCGTGAGGTACCAGACGTTCTCGCCGCGCTGGCGGTGCCAGCGGGTGAGGACGTCGCCCGCGACCGTGGTGTACGCGTGGCCCAGGTGCGGACGATCGTTCACGTAGTAGATCGGGGTCGTGACGTAGTACGCCGGGGGCCGGGCCCCGGTGGTGCTGTGGTCTTCAGTGGCCGCCATGCCACGGAATCCTAGTCGCGCGGAGGAACCACCCTCGACCGGTGACCGGTGGGGCGGCCCCTCCGCGGCGGACCTGCCGGGCCGCGGTCAGTCGGCGCGGTGGCTGAAGAAGCCGAACCAGCGGCGCCGCTGCCCGGCCGGCACGGGCGGCTGCTCCGCCGTGCCGTCCTTCGGCCCGGCGGCCGGCGCGGGGTCCTCGGGTTCGGCGTGGAACGGGTAGCCGGGGGCGTGGTGCAGGGAGTGCTCGGCCGTCGCGACCCGGCCCTCCCGCATGATGCGCACCTTGTGCCCGCCGCAGCCCGGGCAGGTCGGCTCGCGCAGCGGGGAGGGCACGCGGACGCCGTTCGCCTTGTACTCGAAGACGATCCGCCCCTCGCGGTCCACGCGGTGCTCGATGTCGTACGCCTGCTCCCAGCCGTAGCCGCAGCTGAGGCACGCGAAGGAGTAGGCCTCCCGGACGGTCTCGACGGTGCCGGCCGGCCGGTTGGTCAGTCCGAGGCCGCTGGGCGCGTTGCCCGTCAGAGGGCTACCGATCGTCTCGCTCATAGCCGTCTCCCAGGTGCCCGCCGGGCGGTCGCCCGGCTCGGGTCTTCACCCGGGAGATGCCCGCGGGAGCCGGTTTCCCACCTGACTTGTCAAGTCTTGGACGTGCATTGGTGAGACCTGTACGAAGCCGGCGCCGCTGCGGGCACCCGACGGGTGCTTCCCTCCACGGTACGCGCGGCTCCCCCGGCGGGCGCGCCTGCTCAGCTGCCCTTCTTCGCCGCGACGACCGCGTCGAAGACGTCGCGCTTGGGCAGCCCGAGAGCGGCCGCGACCGCGGCGATCGCCTCCTTGCGGCTCTCCCCCGCCTCCTCGCGGACGGCGACCCGGCGGGCCAGCTCGGCCGGGCCGACCTCCTCCGGCGGCGCCGGCGGGGCCCCGGCGACCACCACGGTGATCTCGCCCCTCACGCCGTCCGCCGCCCAGGCGGCGAGCTCGCCGAGCGGCCCCCGGCGCACCTCCTCGTACGTCTTCGTGAGCTCGCGGCAGACCGCACCCGGGCGGTCCGCGCCGAAGGCGTCCGCCATCGCGGCGAGGGTCTCGGCGATGCGGTGCGGCGCCTCGAAGAAGACCATGGTGCGCGGCTCGGCGGCGACCTGGGCGAGCTGGCGGGCGCGGTCGCCGGCCTTGCGGGGCAGGAAGCCCTCGAAGGTGAAGCGGTCGACCGGCAGGCCGGAGAGGGCGAGCGCGGTGAGCACGGCCGACGGGCCGGGCACGGCGGTCACCCTGATCCCGGCGGCCACGGCCGCGTCGACCAGGCGGTAGCCGGGGTCGGAGACCGAGGGCATGCCGGCGTCGGTGACGAGCAGCACCCGGGCGCCGCCGGTGAGCGCCTCCACCAGCTCCGGGGTGCGGGCGACCTCGTTGCCCTCGAAGTAGGAGACGACCCGCCCGGTCGGCGCGACGCCCAGCGCCTGGGTGAGCCGGCGCAGCCGGCGGGTGTCCTCCGCCGCGATGACGTCCGCCCCCGCCAGCTCGGTGAGCAGCCGGGGCGGGGCGTCGGAGACGTCGCCGATGGGAGTGCCTGCAAGTACGAGTACGCCTGTCACGGCACCATCCTCCCAGGACGGCGGCGGCGGGCGGGACGGGGAAGGAGAAGCGTGACGAACCGGACAGGTTCGGAGGGGGCCTCCTGCTGCCGGGGGTCCGCCCCTACGATGTGGCGCGTGAGCGGCGACACGGCACCCGAGACGCCTACGGGCGCGGACCACCCCGAGCAGGGCGGCCTGGCACTGCTGAACGCGCCCGGAGCGGCGCCCGGCGACGTGCCGGAGCACGCGGGCCTGCCCGTGCCGCGCGGGAGCGGGGCGGAGCCTCCGCGCTCCTTCTGGCAGCGGCGGCTGGACGCGTACGGCGTGCGGACGGCGGAGCCCGTCCCGACGGCGCAGCGGCTGGTGCCGCCGATGCCGGACGGACCGGGGGTGACCCCGGACCGGGTGCCGCCCTCACCGGTGCTGCTGTACCTGGGCGTGCGGCTGCCCGACGGCCTCTGGTCGTGGCTGTGCCGGTGGTCGGGCTGGATCGGGCCGCTGGTGATCGCGGCCTTCGGCGGCCTGCTCCGGTTCTGGCACCTGGGCAACCCCAGGGCGCTGATCTTCGACGAGACGTACTACGCGAAGGACGCGTACTCGCTCTGGAAGGGCGGCTACGAGACCAGCTGGGCGGACGACGCCAACAACCTGATCACGGGCGCGCACCCGACGGTGCCGTACCGGATCGACCCGGCGTACGTCGTGCACCCGCCGGTCGGCAAGTGGCTGATCGGCCTGGGCGAGCAGCTGTACGGGATGAACCCGGTCGGCTGGCGGTTCATGACCGCGGTGCTCGGCACGCTGTCCATCCTGATGATCGCGCGGATCGGCCGCCGGCTGTTCCGCTCGACGCTGCTGGGCTGCGTGGCGGGGCTGCTGCTGGCCGTCGACGGCCTGCACTTCGTGATGAGCCGGGCGGCGCTGCTCGACCTGGTGGTGATGTTCTGGTTCCTCGCGGCGTTCGGCTTCCTGCTGCTCGACCGGGACCGCACGCGCGGCATCGTCGCGCGCCGCCTGGAGACGCACCCGGGCGGCGACTGGCTGTACCTGGGATGGCGTCCGTACCGCCTGGCCGCCGCCGTCTCGCTGGGCCTGATGACCGCCACGAAGTGGAGCGGCCTGTACGCGGTGCTGGCGTTCGCCGTGCTCACCGCGGTGTGGGACGCCTCGGCCCGGAAGGCCGCCGGCAACCGCCACTGGTGGCTGTGGGGCCTGTGGGACGCCCTGCTCGCGACCGTGGTGCTGACGGTCACCACCGTCGGCGTCTACCTCGTCTCGTGGACGGGCTGGTTCCTCAGCAGCTCCGTGCCCGGCAAGGGCGGCTACGGCCGCGACTGGGCGCTGCACCGCGCCGGGCTCTCGCCGGACCACGTGCTGGGCGTGCCGCTGCCGCAGTTCGGCATGACCTGGGTGCCGGACGCGCTGCGCTCCCTGTGGCACTACCACGCCACCATGTACGAGTTCCACGTCAACCTCACCAGCCCGCACACCTACCAGTCGAACCCGTGGAGCTGGCTGCTGGTCGGGCGGCCGGTGTCGTTCTTCTACGAGTCGCCGAAGTTCGGCCAGGCCGGCTGCCGCACCAACGAGTGCGCCCGCGAGGTGCTGGGCATCGGCACGCCGATCCTGTGGTGGGCCGGCATCGTGGCGCTGGCGTACTGCCTCTACCGCTGGGCCCTGCGGCGCGACTGGCGGGCGGGCGCGCTGCTGTGCGGCGTCGCCGCCGGCTACCTGCCGTGGTTCGGCTACCAGCAGCGCACGATCTTCCTCTTCTACGCGGTCGCGTTCGTGCCGTTCCTGGTGCTCGCGGTGACGATGATGATCGGCGCGATGATCGGCCCGGCCGGGGCCTCCCGGGACCGGCGGCTGATCGGTGCCGCGGCGGCGGGCATGCTCGTCTTCGCGGTCGTGTGGAACTTCCTCTACTTCTTCCCCCTCTACACGGGGCAGACGATCCCGATGGACGACTGGCGTGCCCGGATGTGGTTCACCAGCTGGATCTAGCCGTCCTGCTCCCGGCGCGGCCCCCCGTGGACACCGCCGGGGGCGCGGCGGACCGCGAACGCCCGGGACCACGAGCGGTCCGGGGCGTTCGGGCGTTCGGGCGTTCGGGCGTTCCGCCAGGCGCGGACCGGCTCGGAGCGGACGCGGACCGGGCTCGGACCGGACACCGGCGGGGCGCACAGGCCGTGGACAGTGGAAGGCCGTGGAAGGAATCGGCCGGAGGTACGGAACTTTCCTCCCGTCCGCCCCCTCTATACGGGGGGACGATCCCGGGGCCGCGCGGCGGGCCGGGATGCGTCTCACCGGCCGGATCCCGCCGCGGCCTGTCGGGCCGGATGTTCCACGGGTCGGGCATGTCGTAGGTGCACGGACCTCCCGTGTTCTACCGTGTCCCGGTCGGACGACGGAATCGGCCGGCGGACCAGGACACTGTGGGGGGAAGCAACATGAACAAAGGCGCCAAAATCGGCATCGGCGTGGTCTCCGCGGCCATGCTGGCGGTCGCGGGATTCGGTGTGTACAACATCGCCACCTCGCTGACCGGCGGCTCGGACGCCAAGCCGAAGGGCCCGCGGACGGTCGTCGACGAGGCCCCGACCGCCCAGCAGGCCGCCGAGGCCGCGAAGACGTTCCTGGACGCCTGGGCCAAGGGCGACCTGGAGGCGGCCGGCGCCGCGACCGACAAGCCGGAGACCGCGATCGCCACCCTCACGGCCTTCCGGACCAAGGTGCACCCGAGCGCGCTCACCCTCACCCCCGGCGGCCCGGCCGGTGCCGCGCCGAGCCCGGCCGCGACCGCCACCGACGGCACGGACGGATCGGCCGCCCCGGCCTCGTCGGTGTACGAGGTGCCCCTCACCTTCTCCGCCAAGGTCGAGTTCGAGGGCACGGCCGCCCCGTGGGCGTACCAGGGCGCGCTCGGCATGGTGAAGATGAGCGACGGCAAGGCGGCGGTGCGCTGGACGTCCGGGGTGATCCACCCGAAGCTGACCGCGGGCCACTCGATCACCGTCAAGCCGATCGTGGCGCCGCCGAGCCAGCTCGGCGACCGCAACGGCAAGCCGCTGACGGGCTTCCCGTCGCTGGCCCCGCTGCTGTCGCAGATCAAGAACACCGGCCCGACCGATCCCGGCGACGCCGGCACCGGCGTGGTGATCACCAACGACAGCGGCCAGGGCACCCCGGAGAAGCTCTTCACCATCACCGAGCCCAAGCCGGCCAAACCGCTGAGACTGACCATCGACGCGAAGCTGCAGCAGGCCGCCGAGGACGCCATGAGGGAGCAGTCCAAGGGCGGCACCCTGAGCGGTTCGGTGGTCGCGATCGAGCCCAGCACCGGCAACGTCCTGGCCTTCGCCAACGCTCCGGCGGTCGGCATGAACCGGGCCTTCGGCGGCGGCACCGCCCCCGGCTCCACCATGAAGGTGATCACCGCGGCGGCCCTGCTGGAGGCCGGCGTCACCCCCGGCTCCACGATGGCCTGTCCGGCCGAGACGACGGCCGGCGGCCAGAAGGTCAAGAACGACTTCGACGGCGCGTTCCCGGACTACACCCTCCTGGAGGACTTCGCGCACTCCTGCAACACCGCCTTCATCAACGCCGGGGCGGAGCACCTCAAGCCCGGCACCCTGCCCAAGCTGGCCAAGGACGCCTTCGGGCTCGGCCTCGTCTGGCACACCGGCCTGTCCACGTTCGACACCAGCATCCCGGTGCCGAACTCGATGGCCGCGGCCCTGCCCGAGTTCATCGGCCAGGGCGCGATCCGCACCAACTCGCTGGCGATGGCCTCCGTCTCGGCGACCGTGCAGAACGGCACCTTCCACCAGCCCGTCCTGGTGCCCGGCATGACGGACGGCGTCGCCCACGCCCCCCGCGCCCTCAGCTCCTCGGTGCTGAACGACCTGCGCAAGCTGATGCGCGGCGTCGTCACCGGCGGCACGGCCCACGACGCCATGGCGGGCATCCCCAACGTCTACGCCAAGACCGGCACGGCCGAGATCGACGGCAAGGACACCAACGCCTGGTTCACCGCGTTCCGCGGCGACCTCGCGGTCGCCGCGGAGATCGAGGGCGGTGGCCACGGCGCCGCGGCCGCCGGGCCCGCGGCAGCCAAACTGCTGCGGATCGGCAACAACTGACAGCCCGGCAGGCCGCGGTGCGGTGACGCCCGCTCAGCCCCGGCCGTGGACGGCGTCGACGTTGTCCACGGCGGGGCGGGCCCGCCCCGCCGGTCCCGCGGCGAACAGCCGCAGCACGTTCTCCGTCACCCGGCGCACCAGGTCGCCCGCGCGTGCGTCCATGCCGTGGTCGGCCCGGGTGCCGCCGGGGCCGTTCGCGTCCAGTGCCTCCACCCAGCGCATGGTGCCGCTCGCGAACACCCCGGCGCCGCCGGGCGCCGAGTAGTAGGCCGTGTCGGCGAACGACCGGCGACCGTCGCAGACCACCGGCGAGTGCGCGACGATCTCGATCGGCCGCGGCGTCGGGAAGCCGGTGTTCACCCGGTCGTACTCGACACCGACCAGGTGCGGAAAGGCGTCACCGGCCTTCACCCCGGTGCCCTCGAAAAGCCAGTGCCCGGGCGAGGTGACCACGTACGGGGCGTCCACCGGGTAGCCGTCGTAGATCACGCCGAGCAGCGAGCTCTCCGGGTCGGCATCGGGTGCGTCGCGGAAGTCGTTGGTGGCGGGCCTGCCCGGGCCGCGGCCCGGATCGTCCTTCCACGCCGCCTTGTAGCAGACCACCGTGCGGTCCTCGCCCAGCTCGGAGGGCTCGAAGCGGACCCGGCGGAAGCAGCAGTTCGCACCCAGCACCGCCAGGTTGGTGCCCGCGTCCCGCGCCGCCTCGACGTGCCGGCGCTGCTCCTGCGACCAGTACTCGTCGTGGCCGAGCGAGAGCACCGCGGCGGCCCCGCCCAGCAGCTGCGGATCACGCGCGAGGTCGACGTTGGTGGCGTACGCCAGCGGCAGGCCGAGCCGCTCGGCGAGCGCGATCAGCGGCGCCTCGTACACGAGGAAGAGCCCGGCGCCGTCGTCGTAGCGGTACGGCCGGTCGAAGGTGACCTGCAGCGAACGGCTCGCCAGGCCGCCGCTCGGCCCGTTGTAGAGGTTGTACCCGCCCCACTCGTTGTAGGCCTGCCAGGTGGCGACGGCGTTGACCACCACCGACCGGCCCGCGGTGCTCCGCGAGCGCACGGTGATCGGCACGAACCGCTGGCCGGAGCCGTCCTCGGCGTCCAGTCGCAGCAGGTAGCAGCCCTCCGGCCAGCCGCGGGTCTGCACGGTCGCGGTCCGCGGCCAGCCGGTGCGCACCGTGCGGGTGCCCGGGTCGACCGTCGGTCCGGGCCGGCGGGTGCCGGGCAGCGGTTCGGACTGCCAGACGAGCCGCGCCCGGGCGCCGCCGTACCAGCCCATCCGGTAGGCGCGGATGCGGAACGCCGGGGCGGTGGTCGAGACGTGCAGGCCGAAGCTCTCGCCGGGGAGCACGCTCACCCGGTCGGCGAAGCCCTCGATCGCCTCGGCGGGGCCGGGCCGGGTGACGGCCCAGTCCGCGTCACCGGGCAGCTCGTTCTCGGCCCGGGTGGCCGACGGTGCGGGCCGCGCCTGCCCGGACGCGGACGCGGACGGTGCACCGTCGGCCGAGCCGGTGCCGCCCGGCGCACAGGCCGTCAGGCCCCCGGTGGCCGCGCCGGCCGCCGCCGCACCGGCCGCGAGGCCCAGGAACCGCCTGCGGGCGGGTCGTGCCGGGCCGTGCTGCTCCGCCGTCGTCATGCCCATCGCTCCCCCTGCCGGGCCTGCGCCGGCCTGCGCGGGCTCCGTCCGGCCCGCTCCGAGTGTTCTGGATCATCGTCGCGCACCGGGGCGGGCGCGCCGGAGGCCGGGGTCGGATCAACCCCGCGCGGGGAGGCCGTGCCGCCCGGCGGCTCCCGCGGCGGTCAGACCTGGACGAACCCGGTCAGCGGCGGCAGCACCGCGGGCGCCGGCCGGCGCCACGTCAGGACGCGGCAGGCCAGCCGCGGCCAGATCACCAGCACCACGGGCAGCGCCAGGTAGCCGAAGCGTCCGGCCGGCGCCAGCACGAAGGCTATGGTCAGCCCGGCGGCGAGCAGGTCGCAGGCGGCGATCGCCGAGGTCGGCGGGTAGGCCAGCAGCCAGAGCCCGACGGCGAGGCCGCCGATGCACAGCAGGGTGAGCGAGATCGTGTGCCCGGCCGGGCCGAGCTCCGCCAGGACGCGGCCCGGCAGCGGACTGCCGGCCGGTGTCTGCACCCGGGCGAGGCCCAGCGGGAACCGCACCACCTGCTCCCGCATCTCCCGCCCGTGGGCGATCGCGAACGGCAGCACCACCGCGAGCCCGCCGAGCAGTGCGATGCCCGACGCGCGGGCGGCCTGACGGCGTCCGTGGAGCCGCCAGATCAGCAGGGCGGCGACCGGCAGCGCCGGCCAGGCCGTCCATTTCAGGGTGCAGGCGAGGGCCAGCACCAGGCCGGCCGCACCGGGCCGGCCGCGCCCGGCCAGGGCCATGGCCAGGCAGCAGACGCCGATCAGCGGCAGGTCGACGCCGCCGACGGCGAGGGCCAGCGCGATCAGCGGCGAGGCGGTGAGCACGGCGAGCGGCAGCAGCGGGGCCCGGTCGCCGGGGGCGCGCAGCAGCCGCCAGGTGCCGAGCATGCAGCCGAGGAAGGCCAGGGCGAACCACACCCGGGCGTCGCCCAGCAGTTCGCAGACCGGCCCGGCGCTGCCGAGGACGGCCCGGGGCAGTCCGAAGAGCGTCATCGCGGGCAGGTAGGGGTTGTAGTCGGCGGCCCGTACGGGCGCGGCGAGGTACGGGTTGCCGGAGTGCAGGAGCAGCCGGGCGGAGCGTTCGACGACCATCACTTCGGACTGGTGCCGTCCGTGCACGGCCAGCAGGACGAGCGGCAGCAGCACCGCGCCGGCCACCGCGACCGCGGCCGCCGCACGCGGCCCGATCCGCTGCGGCAGCACGAGGCACAGCAGCCCGGCGAGCCCGTAGGCGGGTGCGGCGAGGGTGCCCCAGAACACCTGGTTGGGCAGGTCGGAGACGAGCGGGAAGGCCGCCGCCCAGCCCGCCGCGACGGTGCAGCCGAGCAGGTGCACCCACCGGCGGCCGACCCGGCGGCGGGACGGCCGCACCTCCGCCCGCGGCCGCGGCACGCGTGCACCGGTGCCGGGCACGGCGCGGCGGAGCCGGTCGTGCAGTCTGCGGGTCGGCGGGCTCACCATGGCAGAGAGGGTATGGGCTGTGCGGTCCGGTGTCCCGGTGCCCCGGCGGAAGAACGGGTGCGTCCTGTCACACCCGCCGGCCGCGGCTCAGCCGCGGTGCAGGACGGCCTCCATGACCGCCCGGGCGATCGGTGCGGCGACGGCGCCGCCGGTCACGTCGGTGGCCTCGCTGTCGGCGACCACCACGGCCACGGCGACCGGTGGCACGGCGGTGGAGCCCGCGGGGCGGGCCCAGGAGACGAACCAGGCGTACGGGGTGTCGCTGTTGCCGGCGCCGTGCTGGGCGGTGCCGGTCTTGCCGCCGACGGTGGCGCCGGCGATCCGGGCGTTGCGGCCGGTGCCCTCCTCGACGACGTCGACCATCAGCTGCCGCACCTTGTCGGCGACGGAGGCGGTGACGGCCTGCTTGTACAGCGCCGGGTGCATCGTCTGGACGACCGTGCCGTCGCTGCGGGTGAGCTTGTCCACAAGCTGTGGACGCATGACGGCGCCGTTGTTGGCGATGCCCGCGGCGACCATCGCCATGACGAGCGGGGTCGCCGCGGTGTCGTACTGGCCGATCGAGGAGAGGGCCACCTGGGAGGCGTTCATGCGGGTGTCGAAGTTGGACCGCGCGGCCCGGACGGGGGTGTCCAGGGTGGCGTCGTTGAAGCCGAAGCCGGCAGCGGTGGCGGCCATGCCGTCGAGCCCGACCTGGACCCCGAGGTAGCCGAGGACGCTGTTGCAGGAGTTGACCATCGCCTCGTCGAGGCTGAGGCCGGGGTGGTCGCAGGCCCGGGTGTCGTTGACGAGCTCGGTGGTGGTGCCCGGCATGACGTACGGGTAGGGCGCGTCGGTGGGGGCGTGGATGTCGCGGACGACGCCCTTCGCGAGGGCGGCCGCGGCGGTGACGACCTTGAAGGTGGAGCCGGGCGGGTAGATCTGGCGCAGTGCCCGGTTGAGCATCGGCTGGTCGGTGTCGGCCCTCAGCTTCGTCCACGCCTCCCGGTCGGCGGCGGAGGTGCCGGCGAAGGAGCCGGGGTCGTACGAGGGGGTGCTGGCCAGCGCGAGGATGCGGCCGGTGGCGGGTTCGACGGCGACGACGGCGCCCTGCTGGCCGCCGAGGCCGCGCAGGGCGGCCTGCTGGGCGTCCGGGTCGAGGGTGGTGTACACGTCGCCGCCGGGGTTCTGCCGCCGGGCGACGGCGTCCCACACGGCCCAGCCGGAGAGCCGGTCGTCGGTGCCGGAGAGCAGGTCGTCGTAGATGCCCTCCAGCTGGGTGTTGCCGTACGTCTGCGAGGAGTAGCCGGTGACGGCGGCCCACCGCGGGCCGTCGGTGTAGGTGCGCTCGTAGTCGTAGCGGCCGCCGGTGGGGGCGGAGCCGGTGACCGGCGCGCCGGCGACGAGGATGTTGCCCCGCGGCTGGTCGTAGCGCTGGATGGTGAGGCGCTGGTTGGCCTTGTTGTGGTCGAGCGAGTCCGCCCGGAAGATCTGCACCCGGGTCGCCTGGGCGGCGAGGGCGACGATGAGCAGCAGGCAGAACGTGCCGGCCCGGCGGCCGGTGGTGGAGATGCCGGGGCGGGCGGGGGCGCCGTTCTCGGCGCGGCGGCTCACGGGCGGGCCCCGACGGGGGCCGCGGCGTCCGGGCCGGGGCGGCGGGCGGTGTCGCTCAGTCGCACGAGCAGGGCGACGATGATCCAGTTGGTGACGACCGAGGAGCCGCCCTGCGCGATGAACGGCAGCGTCATCCCGGTGAGCGGGATCAGCGCGAGGACGCCACCGGCCACCACGAAGACCTGCAGGCCGACGATGGCGGCCAGCCCGATCGCCAGCAGCCGTCCGAAGGGGTCGCGCAGGGCGATGCCGGCCGCGAAGCCCCGGGAGATCAGCAGCGCGTAGAGCAGCAGCACGGCGGTCAGGCCGACCAGGCCGAGCTCCTCGCCGACGGTGGCGAGGATGAAGTCGGACTTGGCGGCGAAGCCGATGAGGATGGAGTGGCCGAGGCCGAGGCCGGCGCCGAGCATGCCGCCCCAGGCGAAGGCGAAGAGCGACTGCGCGATCTGGTTGGCGCCCTGCCCGGCGGCGATCGAGCCGAGCGGGTCGAGCCAGTCGGTGACCCGGCCGTGCACGTGCGGCGAGAGCCAGCCCACGCCGACCGCGCCCACCGCGGCGAGGAAGAGGCCGATGGCGATCCAGCCGCTGCGGGCGGTCGCCACGTACAGCATGATCACGAAGAGTCCGAAGAAGAGCAGCGACGTGCCGAGGTCGGTCTCCAGGACGAGGACGCCGACGAAGGCCGCCCAGATCAGCAGGACCGGTCCGAGCACCCGCCCGCGCGGCAGCTGGAAGCGCCAGATGCGCCGGCCCGTCAGGGCGAGCGCGTCACGGTGCACGGCGAGGTAGGCGGCGAAGAACACCGCGAGCAGGATCTTGGCGAACTCGCCGGGCTGGATGGAGAACGGCCCGAGGGTGATCCAGATCCGCGATCCGTAGACCGGCGGGAAGAAGATCGGCAGCACCAGCAGCACCAGCGCCACCAGCGCGCAGCTGTACGCGTAGCGGCGGAGCACCCGGTGGTCGCGGAGCAGCACGACGACGAGGAGGAAGAGCGCGACCCCGAGGGCCGACCAGAGCAGTTGGGCGGGGGCCGCCTCGCTGCCGGGGGTGGCCCGGTCCAGCCGGTAGATGACGACCAGTCCGAGGCCGTTGAGCAGCACCGCGATGGGCAGCAGCAGCGGGTCGGCGTAGGGGGCCCGCCAGCGCACCGCGACGTGCGCGGCGAGGGCGAGCACGCCGAGGGCGGCCCCGTACTCGGCGGCGTCGGACGGCGGCCGGCCGTCGAGGTTGGCGCCGACCTCGATGTAGCCGAGGACCGCGATCAGCACCGCCCCGGCGACCATGAGGAGTTCGGCCGTACGGCGGGTCCGGGGCGGGCGGGCCGCCGCCGGGGTGGAGCGAGAGGCCACGGGGGGCGTCCTTGCGGGGCGGGGCGGGGCGGGCCGGGGGGGAGGGGGCCGGGGGGGGACCGGGCGCGGTGCCGGTGTCCGCGCGTCCGGCCCGGGCGGGGGGCCGGACCGGACGCGGGGGACTCAGACTCCGGCGTGCGCCGTCCGGGCCGACTGGATGGCCTCGACGAGGTGCTCCTCCTGCTCGGAGCTGAGCGAGGTCTGCAGGATCTCGCCGCCGAACCGGGCGATCGCCGGGACGACCTTGTCCGCGGTGGCGGAGCGCACCAGCATGAACACGGCGGCCGAGCCGGGCTGGAGCTTCTCGCCGACCTGCCGCATGAAGGTGTCGTCGACGCCGACGTCGACCGAGGCACCCACGGCGGCGCCGGTCGCGCCACCGATCGCCGCACCGAGGAACGGCATGAAGAACAGCAGGCCGATCACGCCGCCCCACAGGGCGCCGGAGGCGGCACCGGCGCCGGTGGTGCTGGTGGCCTGGTGCAGCTTGGTCTTGCCGTCGGCGCGGCGTTCGACGACGACGATGTCCTCCAGGTCGATCAGCTTCTGCTTCTGCAGGCCGATCGCCGTGTCACGGACCTGCTGTGCGGTGGCCACGTCGGGGTAGGCGATGGCGAAGAGGTTGCTCACGCGCGGAGTCCTTCCTTCTCGTCGGGCGTGCGGACGGGTGCCGCACCGCTGCTGGTGCCCGCAGCCTAACGAGGATTTGCCATATTTATGCCCGTTGGTGGCGGTGTGTCCGATATTCGACGGCCGCCCGCGACAGTCACCCGCCCGCGACAGTCACCCGGCCCGGCGGTCACTCCGCCGGGCAGTCACTCCGCCGGGCGGTCACTCCGCGCGGCGGCCGGCGACCGTGCACGCCACGGCGGCCGCGGCGACGGCCAGCACCGCCGACACCGCCACCGGCAGCAGCACACCGGCCGCGATGTCGACCCCGCCGTGCCGCGCGCCGCGGACCAGCTCCCGCACCACCACGTGGGCGGGCGCCCCCGGCACCAGCAGCAACAGCAGCGAACCCGCAAGCGAGGCGAGGATCCCGTACGGCCCGCTCACCAGCACCGGCCGGGAGGACAGCGCCCCGACGGCCGCACCCAGCAGCACGGCGACCGCCGTGGCACCGAGCCCGGCGCCGAACACCACCACCGGCCCCTCCTTCGAGGCCCCGCCCGCCACCAGGACGGCCGTGTCGGCGGCCAGCCCCAGGACGGCGGCGGTGAGCACGGCCGTCAGCAGCGCGCCGCGGTGGACCCGCACGGCGCCGGCCGCGGACACCCGGCAGGCCCGGGCGGCGGCGGGCTCCACGGTCACGGCGCAGCGCACCAGCCAGGCCGTGAACGGCAGCAGCAGGCCGGCGGCGTAGGCGAGGCCGCCGAGCGGCTCGTCGCCGCCGGAGATGCCGAGCACCATCAGCAGGCCGTAGCCGAGCACCGGGGGCAGCCAGCGCTGGGAGCGCAGCAGCAGTTCCAGCTGGTAGCCGACCAGGGCGGTCACCGTGCCTCCTCGCGGTCGGTCGCGGGCCGGTCGGCGGGGGCCGCCGGAGCCTCCGTCACGCTGCGGACGTGGACGGCCCGTCCGGGGTCGAGCAGCCAGCGGAGCAGCAGGTCGGAGGCGGCGGCCGGCACCTCCAGCAGGGTCGCGCCGTCGTCGAGCACCGTGCTCGACGGCCGGCCCGGCATCGGTCCGGCCCCGGCGGGCAGGCCCTCGGCGACGATCCGCACCGGCGGGCGGCCGTCGGGTCCGCCCGCGGGTCGCGCGGCCGGGGCGGCCGCGTGCAGCATGCCGTCGCGCACGGTGTACGCGCCGGTGGCGAGCCCGGCAAGGCGGGTGGGGTCGTGGTCGACGAAGAGCACCCGGCCGCCGGCGGCGGCCCGCTCGGCGGCGGCGGAGTCGAGCTCCGCCCGCGCGGCCCGGTCGAGGCCGGTCCAGGCCTCGTCGAGGACGAGGAGGTCGGCCTCGGCGAGGAGCGCCTGGGCCACCGCGACCTTCTGGCAGGTGCCCTTGGAGAGTTCGCCGAGCGGGGTGCCGGCCCGGTCGGCGATGCCGAAGCGGTCGAGCCAGTGCTCGGCGCGGCGGGCGGCCTCGGCCGGGTCCAGGCCGTGGATGCGGCCGAGGTGCCGCAGGTAGGCGCGGGCGTCGAACGGCAGCGCGGGCGGGAACCGCTCGGGCACGTACGCCCGCCGGGCGGGCAGGACGGCCCGTCCGGTGGTGGGCCGTTCGATGCCGGCGGCGATGCGCAGCAGCGTCGACTTGCCGCTGCTGTTGGCGCCCTCGATGCGCACCAGGGCCCCGGGCTCCAGTACGAGATCGGCTCCGCGCAGGATCCAGGGCCGGTGCCGGCCGTACCTGCGCGCCACGTCTTCCAGTCGCATGCGCGTCTCCTCCCCTGACGTGCAGCCTAGTTCGCACAGCCTCCGCACATTCGGCAATCAGAACTGATGATCCATAGGATGCGCGCGTGACGACCATCAGACGACGACCGGCGGCCCGCGCAGCGGGACTGCTGGCAGCACTGGCGATATCCGCCGGGGCGCTGCTCAGCGGTCTCCCGGCCCACGCCGACGAACCCAGCGGCGCCGCCGCCAGCACCGAGGCCCCCAAGGTCGACCTCGTCCTCGACGTCAGCGGCTCCATGCGGGCCGCCGACATCCAGGGACGGAGCCGGATCTCGGTCGCCCAGCAGTCCATCGGCGAGGTGATCGACGCCCTGCCCGCGGAGACCGAGTTCGGCATCCGCACGCTGGGCGCGACCTACCAGGGCGACGACAAGGCGGAGGGCTGCAAGGACACCAAGCAGCTCTACCCGGTCGGCCGGACGGACAAGGTGCAGGCCAAGACGGCCGTCGCCACCCTCCGCCCCACCGGCTGGACGCCCATCGGCCTCGCCCTGCGCGGTGCCGCCCAGGACCTCGGCGACGGCCCGACCACCCGCCGGGTGGTGCTGATCACCGACGGCGAGGACTCCTGCGCCCCGCCGGACCCGTGCGACGTGGCCCGCGAACTCGCCTCCCAGGGCATCAACCTGGTCGTCGACACGCTCGGCCTGGCCCACGACGACAAGACCCGCAAGCAGCTGCTGTGCATCGCCAACGCGACCGGCGGCACCTACACCGACGTGCGGACGAAGGAGCAGCTCACCGAGAAGGTGAAGCAGCTCGTCGACCGGGCCGGCGAGACCTACCGGGTGGCGCCCACCAAGGTGGCCGGCACCGACGCGTGCCCCGGGGCGCCGCTGCTGCGGCCCGGCGTCTACAGCGACCGTGAGAAGTTCGCCGAGCACCGCGTCTACCGCGTGCCGGTGCGGCCCGGCGAGGAGCTGCGGGCCTCCGTCAGCGTCACCCCGGACCGCGCGGTGGCGCGCGACTACGGCGTGCTGCTGCTGGCCACCGACACCGCCGGCCAGGAGCTCGTCCGCGGTACGGACGCGGGCAGCGGCCGTACGGACGTCGCCTCCACCGGCGTGCGCTGGTCGGCGCCCGGCACCGGCGACGACGCCTCGGCGTCCCCGTCCGGAACCGGGGGTGCGGACGACGTGGTCTGCCTGATCGTCAGCAACTCCTTCGCGGCGGAGGCGGGCGTGCAGGCGGCACCCGGCCTGCCGGTCGAGCTGACGGTGGACGTCACCCGGGCCTCCCCGGCCCCCGACGGCCCGGCGATGGGCCTGGGCCGCGGCTGGATCCTACTGCTCGTCCTGACCCTGGCGGGCCTGGTCGCAGGTCTGCTGTTCGGCTGGATCGCCCGCTGGCGGATCGCTGTCTGGCGGGAGAACTGACGATGCGTGCACTGATGATGCGTACGATCACCGCGCTGCCGGCCGCGCTCGGCGCGGTCCTGCTGGCCGCCCCCGCGGGTGTCGCGGCCTCGCCGTCCCCGGCGCCGTCCGGGTCGGCGGGCGCCGCCCCGGTGACCAGCGCCGGCACGACCTTCCTCACCGCCACCCCGCTCGCCGCCGGGCAGGCCGCGAACGTGTCCGCCTCCACGGGTGACTACCTGTACTGGGCGTTCGCCGCGGCCGAGGGGCAGACCGACACCGTGCACGTGACGGTGACGCTGCCGCCCGCCGCCGACCGGCACGGCGCCCAGAGCTGGTCGGTGGAACTGTTCGACGGCCTGCGCCGCCGGCAGTCGTGCACCGCGGGCCCGCAGAACGCCACCGCCGCGAAGGCCGCCGCCTCGGTCGCGCTGAGCTGCACCCTGCGCCAGGTCCGCTCGTGGGCGGAGCCGTGGTCGGGCGACCCGCTGCCCGGCACGTACTACGTGCGGCTGTCGGTGGCCGACGTGCCGCAGCAGGACCTCGGCCTCGCCGCCCAGGTGCAGCTGCACGTCACGGCGAAGGGCGGCGCCGACGACGCGCAGCCCGAGGGCGGCAGCCTGAAGGCGCCGCTGGTGCCGCCGGTGAACGCCGGGGCCACGGCCGCCCCGGGCGCCGCCTCCGCCGCGCCCTCGCCGGCGGCACCGTCCGCCTCGGCGTCCGCGGCTCCCGGCACCGCCAAGGTCGCCGCCCCGGCCGAGGAGGAGTCGCACTGGTACAGCGACCTCTTCTCCGGGTGGAACAGCCGCTGGTTCTGGACGATCGCGGGCGGCGTGCTCGCCGCGCTGGCCGGCGTGTGGGGCTTCACCCTCACCCGGCACCCGCGCGGCCGCCGGCCCGCGGGCGGCGCACCGGTGCCCCCGCAGGCACCGGCCCCGCAGGCGCAGGGGCAGGGGCAGTACGACCAGTACCGCGGCTGATCCTCTCGCGGACGGTCCCGTGAAGGGCCCGGCCGGGGCGACACCCGTCGCCCCGGCCGGGCCCGGCCGGGGCGACACCCGTCGCCCCGGCCGGGCCCTTCCGCGTAGGCAGGTGCACCGGCACAGAGGTGCCGGTACAGGGGTGCCGGTCAGCCGACCGGGACCGGCGCCGGGACGGCCACCGGGGGCGCGGACGGCTCCAGGGTGCGGACCGCGGCGATGAGGGGGGCGAGTTCGGGCCGCTGCCCGGCGGCGTCCAGGGCCTCGCGCAGGGCGTGGTCGTTGGTGGGCCTGGCCCGGTCGAGCAGGTCGAGGCCGGCCGCGGTGACGTCGGTGTAGATGCCCCGGCGGTCGGTCGGGCAGAGGTAGCGGGAGAGCAGTCCGCGGTCCTCCAGCCGGGTGACCAGCCGCGTGGTGGCGCTCTGGCTGAGCACGACGGCATCGGCGAGCTGGTTCATCCGGTAGTGGCCGCCCTCGCCGTCGTGCTGGGAGCTGAGCACGTCCAGCACGGAGAACTCGCGCACGCTGAGCTCGTGGGCGGCCTGGAGGGCCCGCTCGATGTGCGCCTCGATCCGCCCGTGCAGGGCGGAGAGTGCGCACCAGCCGTGGGCAAGGACCGGTTCGGGTCGTGTCATGGGATGACCACCTGCTCCTTCGCTGGGGTGTGCTCCCAGGATAGTCCGGCTCCGCGATATCAGGCGTTTGCAACTATCGGCGTCTGCAATTAATGTCGACGGCGGTAACACCTCCACGCAACAACCGGGAAGGCCCATCCATGCCTCTCGCACTCCTGGCGCTCGCCATCGGCGCCTTCGGCATCGGCACGACCGAATTCGTGATCATGGGGCTGCTGCCCCAGGTGGCCCAGGACTTCAACATCACCATCCCCACCGCCGGCCTGCTCACCACCGGCTACGCCCTCGGCGTGGTCGTCGGAGCCCCCGTCCTCGCCGTCCTCGGCACCCGCTTCACCCGCAAGCGCATGCTGATGCTGCTGATGGGCCTCTTCGTCGCCGGCAACCTGGTGACCGCCCTGGCCCCCACCTTCGAGCTCGTGCTCGCCGGGCGCATCATCGCCTCGCTCGCGCACGGCGCCTTCTTCGGCATCGGCTCGATCGTCGCCGCCGACCTCGTCGCACCGCAGAAGAAGGCGGGCGCCATCGCGATGATGTTCACCGGCCTCACCGTCGCCAACGTCGTCGGCGTGCCGCTCGGCACCCTCGTCGGCCAGCAGATCGGCTGGCGGGTCACCTTCGTGCTCGTCGCCGCCCTCGGCGTGCTCGGCCTGGCCGGCATCGCCGCACTCGTCCCCGCCGACCACCGCACGGGCACCCCCGCCCGGGCCGGGATCCGGCGCGAACTGGCCGCCTTCCGCAACGTCCAGGTCGTGCTGGCGATGCTGATGACCGTGCTCGGCTTCGGCGGCGTCTTCGCCGCGATCACCTACATCGCGCCGATGATGACCGACGCGGCCGGCTACGCCGAGTCGTCCGTGACCTGGCTGCTGGTGCTGTTCGGCCTCGGCATGGTCGCCGGCAACCTGCTCGGAGGCCGGTACGCGGACCGGCGGCTGATGCCGCTGCTGTTCACCACCCTCGGCGCGCTCGCCGTCGTCCTCGGCCTGTTCGCCTTCACCGCGCACGACAAGGTGCTCGCCGCGATCACCGTCCCGCTGATCGGCGCCCTCGGCTTCGCGACCGTGCCCCCGCTGCAGAAGCGCGTCCTCGACCAGACCGGCGACGCCCCGACCCTGGCCTCCGCCGTCAACATCGGCGCCTTCAACCTCGGCAACGCCCTCGCCGCCTGGCTCGGCGGAGCCGTCCTCGCCGCCGGCTTCGGCGCCACCGCGCCGAGCTGGGTCGGTGCGGCGATGGCCGCGGGCGCCCTCGCGCTCGCCGTCGTCTCCGCCGCCCTGGAGCGCCGCGCCACCCCGGCCACCGCCCCCGCGACCTCCGCAGCGCCCCGCGTCCCCGTCCACCACTGACCCCGGCCACCACTGACCCCGGCCGCACCCCGCCGACCCGGGCCCGCCGGCCCGCATCCACCGGACCGACCGACCCGACCGACCGACCCGACCGACCCGACCGACCGCACCACCGTTCAGGAGCCACCCCGTGAGCACCCTCACCACCGCCGACGCCGACCGACTCGTCGCCGCCGCCCACCGTGCCGCCGCCGCCCAGGGCGTCCGCATCTCCGCCACCGTGCTGGACGCCGGCGGCCACCTGCTGGCCTTCCGCCGCGACGACCGGGCCGTGCTGATCGCCGGCGAGACGAGCACCCGCAAGGCGTACACCGCCCTCCAGCTCGACACCCCGACCGCCGACCTGGCCGAGGCCGTCCTCCCCGGCGGCCCGTTCCACACCCTGCCCACCGCGCTGGACAGGCCGCTGCTCTTCATCGCCGGCGGCATCCCGCTGCACCGCGACGGACGGCTGGTCGGGGCACTCGGCATCGGCGGCGGCGCACCCGAGCAGGACCACGGCTTCGCCGTGACCGCCGCGACGGAGGCCGCCGTCGCCTGACGCCGGCCCGCACCGGCCCGCACCGCAGGGCGCCACCCGCACGGGACGGCGCCCTGCGGCGTGCGCGGCCGCTCCCCGGTCCGCGGGGCTACGGCCGGGCGCCGGAGCGCCCCGACGGGCGGGCGGACAGCACCTGACCCAGCGCCAGCACGCTCAGGCCGAACATCAGCACGCCCAGGGGCACGTGGAACGCCGGTACGTGCGCGACGCCCAGCACCACCTGCACCGAGGCGAGCGCGAGGAAGCCGGAGGCGTAGAGGATCGGGCGGGCCGTTCCGCCGCCCGGCCGCCACGAGAGGACCGCTGCGAGCACGTACAGCATCGAGGCGGCGTACATCACGCGCGCTCCGACGCTGTGCAGTACCTCGCCGTACGACGTGGACAGCAGCAGCCCGGCGGTGACCGCCTGGAAGAAGACGGCCGAGGTCTGCAGGGCTATCGCGACCTGCAGGAAGCCGGGGCCGCGGTGTGCTGCGGTCGTCCGGGTGGTCATGGTGTCCCCTCTTCTGCCTTGCGGCGGTGGATCGGTACTCTCTCGCTGGACCGACGACGCAGGCCCTCGACATGTGAGGCGGGGCACCGCCGCGCAGTCCGGTGCAGTGCCCCGCCGACGCGGCGGGAACGGGAACGGACGAGAAGGACCAGGGAGCGGACGCCACCATGAGCACCCCGTCCGGGCCGACGCGCGAACGGCACGAACAGCACCCGAGCGCCGTCGTCGGCGAACGGCGGCAGCTGATCGATGTCGCCTACCGGCTGCTCGGGTCACCGGCCGAGGCCGAGGACGCCGTGCAGGAGGCCTACGCCCGGTGGTACGCGATGTCGCCGCAGCAGCAGGAGGCCATCGCGTCGCCCGGCGCCTGGCTGACGACGGTGGCCGGCCGCATCTGCCTGGACGTGCTCGGTTCGGCCCGGGTCCGGCGCGAACGGTACGTCGGCCCGTGGATACCCGAGCCGCTGCCCGACCGTGCGGAGTGGATCAGCGGGTCGACGGGCGGCGGCAGGGCCGACCCGGCCGACCTGATCACCCTGGACGAGTCGGTGAGCATGGCCTTCCTCGTCGTCCTGGAGTCGATGACGCCGGCCGAACGCGTGGCGTTCGTCCTGCACGACGTCTTCCGGTACCCCTTCGCCGAGATCGCCGGGATCGTCGGGCGGGCGCCGACGGCCTGCCGGCAGCTGGCGTCCTCGGGCCGCCGGCGCCTTCGCGCCGCGCAGGCCCCGGCGGCCCCGTCCGCCCAGGCGGCCCAGGCGGTGGGGCAGGCCGTTCTGGTGCGGCGTTTCAAGGAGGCCTGGGAGGCCAGGGACATCAGGGCGCTCGTCGGCCTCCTCGACCCGGACGCCACGATGACCGCCGACGGCGGCGGGCTGGTCGGCGCCGTCCTGCGCCCGGTCGAGGGCAGCGTCCGGATCGCCCAGTACGTGGTCCACATCGCCGACAGGGCCCCGGGGCTGACCCTCCTGGAGCGGACGGTCAACGGCCGGCCCGGCCTGGTCGCCCAGCACGCCGGCACCACCGTGACCGTGGCGGCGTTCGACCTCGCCGGCGGCCGCGTCTCCCGCATCTGGGCGGTCCGCAACCCGGAGAAGCTCCGCCGGTGGACCGGCGCTGACGGCCCGTGACCCGTGCGCGGCGGACATGCCGCGCCGGGCCCGCAGCGGGACTCGGTCGACCGCGGCGCGGAGGCGCCGACGGCCGAAGCTCGGGGTCGGCCGGACCCGGCGTCAGCTGCTGCACGACCGCGTCCGCCGCGGAGACCTTTGTGCACGTACCGTCCGGGGAGAACCGGTGGCCGCCGGAGAAGCCCGGCCGGCACATCACCGCCGAAGCGACCGAGCAGCCGGAGCAGTTGCCGCACTTCACTGCTGCACGAACGCTCAGAGGCCCTTCCGGACAATCCCGGAAGGGCCTCTGATGTTGGGTGGAGCTGAGGGGATTCGAACCCCTGACCCCCTCGATGCGAACGAGGTGCGCTACCGGACTGCGCCACAGCCCCAACGAGAAGGAACTCTATCACTTCTGCGGACCAGGTCGTGACCATTGTCGGGACGCGCGGCGCCCCGCCGCCGGGCCGGCCGGGGGCGGGGCACCGGGCGGTGCGGGCCGGGTGCCGGCGGTCACTCGTTGGCGGCCCGGGGGCGGCTCGCCAGGTCGGCGGCGGAGGCGGCGGCGGCGGGCGGGGCGGACTCCGCGTACTGGTCGAACAGGGGGGTGCGGCGGCTCTCGGCCGGCCGGCCGGAGTCGCGGACGCCGGGCCCGGCGAGGTCGAGGCCGCGGGTCACCCGGGGGGCGACCGGGGCGGTGACGTAGGTGGGCAGCGGGACGGGCACCGGCTCCCAGGAGTCGGCGCCGGCGGGTCCGCGTTCGCGCATACCGTCGACCCACTCCTCGTGGTCGGTGGTCTCCGCGAGGGCGGACGCCGCCGTGGCGGCGGGACCGGACGCGCGAACCTCGCCGCGGGCCTCCGCGGGGGCGGAGCCGGACGCCGCGAGGCGGAGGTGGGTCCGGGCGGGGCGGTCGGCGGCGGGGCCCGCGCCGTGCGGGGCGGCGGCGGGCTCCGGGTCGGCGGGGACCGGGGCGCGGCGGTCGCGCTCGCGGGCGCGCAGCCGCTCCGCGGCCTGGGCGGCGCGGACGCGGTCGAGCTTGACCTCGTACCGCTGGCGCTCCAGGCGGCGCAGGTGGCCGATGTAGAGGGTGAGGAGAAGGGCGGGGACGGTCGGCACCCAGATGAAGGCGATGCCGGCGACGGCCGCGACCACGGCCCCCAGCGCGAAGGCGAGGAAGAGGGCGGTGACCATGCGGCGGCGCCGGGCCAGCAGGCGGGCACGCCGCTCGGGCGTGGGCCGCTCGGGCGCGGGCCGGGGCTGGTGGCGGTCGTCCGGGTGCGCGGGCGCGTCGGCATCCCGGGCTGCGGCGTCCCGGGCTGCGGCGTCGTGTTCCGCCGCGGCGGGCGCGGGCTTCCGGAGCTGCCCCGGCGCCGGGTCGGCGGGGGCCGCCGGGCCGGGCGCGGGCGCACCGCCCGGCGCGGCGTCGCCGGGCGCCGGGGTGTCCCCGGGCGCGCCGGAGACCGCGTCGGCGGCGGGTCCGCCGTCCGTCGTGTCGTCAGCGAGGGACTTGGACGCCCGCCGCTCCAGTGCCGACCGGCCGGCCAGCAGGCGGATCGCGGTACTGAAGCGTTCCGTCGGACGCGACTCGTTGAGCTCGTCCTGCCTGCGGAGCCACATCGGCACCAGATAGGCGGCCCAGGCTCCCACGATGACCGCGTAGATAAGGCCGCTACTGCTCACGATTCACACGGTACGGGGGCACGGTTGGGCCCGGCAGCAATTTGGCACGGCGTGTCGTGTGATCAAGCTGATTCTCCGACTAATTTGCCGGTGTTTGCACCGGTCGGCGCGCCCGCCGATGCCATATCGATATCTATTTCGAACATATATTCAATTACGGCCGGAGCCCGTGCTCCTGACGGAGCGCCACCGCGGCATCATGCCCTCCGGCACCTCCTCGGCGGTCAGTGCGTAGACCAGGTGGTCGCGCCAGTCGCCGTCGATGTGGAGATAGCGCGGGCGGATTCCCTCCTCGCGGAAGCCGAGTTTCTCGACCACCCGTCGGCTCGGCCGGTTCTCGGGGCGAATGCAGACCTCGATCCGGTGCAGGCCGAGCGTCGAGAAGCAGTGGTCGACGGAGAGGGCGACGGCCGTGGGCATGATGCCGTGGCCGGCGACCTCCTCGTCGATCCAGTAGCCGACGTTGGCGGAGCACATCGAGCCCCACGTGATGCCGCCCACGGTCAGCTGGCCCACCAGCCGGCCGCGGTGCAGCACGACGAAGGGCAGCATCCGGCCCGCGGCGGCCTCGCCCCGCAGGTAGCGGACCATCTGCCGGTAGCTCGGCCGGGCCACGCCGTGGCCGGCCGGCACGGGGGGCACGGTGGCCTCCCAGCGGCGCAGCCAGTCGCGGTTCCGGCGGCTGACCTCCTGCCAGTCCCGTTGGTCGCGGGCCCGGATCGGACGCAGGGTGACGTCGCCCTCGGTCAGCTCGACCGGCCAGCCGGCGTTCAGGGCTCGCTCCGGGACGAGGGGTCGGCCGTGGGAGCGCCGGACGCGGGAGCGGCGTCCCGGGCAGCGGCGGCCGTGGCGGCGCCGGACGCGGGGGCCGCGCCGGGGCGGGGGTGGTCGCCGCCCCGGAGCTGGTCGACGGCGTGCGGGAGCAGCGGGGCGAGCACGGCGAGCCCGTCGCGGACACCACCGGTGGAGCCGGGCAGGTTGACGATCAGGGTGTGCCCGGCGAGGCCGGCGAGGCCGCGGGAGAGCGCCGAGGTGGGCACCTTGTCGCGGCCGTACGCGCGGACGGCCTCGGGGATGCCGGGGATCTCGCGGTCGAGCACGCGGGCGGTCATCTCGGGGGTGAGGTCCATCGGGGAGATTCCGGTGCCGCCGGTGGTGAGGACGACGTCGTAGCCGGCGGCGACGGCCTCGCGCAGCGCCATCTCTACGGGCTCGCCGTCCGGGACGACGCGGGGGCCGTCGACGTCGAAGCCCATCGCCCGCAGGCCCTCGACGAGCAGCGGGCCGCCCTTGTCCGCGTAGACGCCGGCGGAGGCCCGGTTGGAGACCGTGACGGCCAGTGCGCGCATCATTCGCCCCGCGTCCAGTCGCCGCTCTTGCCGCCGGTCTTGGTCAGCACCCGGACGTCCTCGATGGCGGCGGCCTTGTCGACGGCCTTGACCATGTCGATGACGGTGAGGCCGGCGACGGCGACCGCCGTCAGGGCCTCCATCTCGACGCCGGTGCGGTCGGCGGTCCGCACGGTGGCGGTGATCTCCACGGCGTCGTCGGTGACGGCGAGGTCGACCTTGACGCCGGAGATCGCGATCGGGTGGCAGAGCGGGATCAGCTCGGGGGTCTTCTTGGCGCCCATGATCCCGGCGATCCGGGCCACGGCGAGCGCGTCGCCCTTGGGCACGCCGTCGCCGCGCAGCAGCTCGACGACGCGCGGGGCGACCCGCACCCGTCCGGCGGCGACGGCGGTGCGCACGGTGGCGGCCTTCTCGGAGACGTCGACCATGCGGGCGGCGCCGGTGTCGTCGACGTGGGTGAGGCGGTCGCCGGGGGGTGTCTCGGTCACGGGTGTGCTCCAGAGGCGCGGGTCGAATACCGCGCTACCGTACAGCGCCTGCCCGGTCAGTCCGTGAGAAGGACCACGTCCACGGCGCTGCCGGCGGGCAGGGCGGTGGTGTCCTCGGGCACGGTGATGAGGCAGTCGGCCAGGGCGAGGGCGCCGACCAGGTGCGATCCGGCTCCGCCGACGGGCGTGACGGTGCCGTCCGGGGCGTACCGGCCGCGCAGGAACTGCCGGCGGCCGGCGGGTGAGCGCAGGGCCTCGGTGCAGACGGCGCGGACGACGGGCCGGTGCACGTCGGGGGCGCCGAGCATGGTGCGGATGACCGGGCGGACGAACAGCTCGAAGGAGATGTAGGCGCTGACCGGGTTGCCGGGCAGGGCGAGCAGCGGGATGCCGGGGCCGTCGCCGATCCGGCCGAAGCCCTGCGGCTTGCCGGGCTGCATCCGCAGCCGCCGGAAGTCGACGCCGCCGTAGCCGTCGAACACCTCCTTGACGACGTCGTACGCGCCGACGCTGACGCCGCCGCTGGTGACGACGAGGTCGGCGGCGCCGAGCTGCTCGGCCAGGACGGCCCGCAGCACGTCCGCGTCGTCGGGAACCCCGCCGACACGGATCGCGTCGGCGCCCGCGGCGCGGGCCGCGGCGGCGAGGGCGAAGCTGTTGGAGTCGGGGATCCGGCCGGGGCCGACGGGCTCGCCGGGCTGCACGAGTTCGCTGCCGGTGGAGAGCACGGCGACGCGCGGCCGGGGGCGGACCCTGGCGGTGCCGCGGCCGATGGCGGCGAGCAGGCCGATCTGGGCGGGACCGAGGACGGTGCCGGCGGTCAGCACGGTGGTGCCGGCGGCGATGTCGCTGCCGCGCCGCCGGATGTGGGCGCCCGCCGTGACCGGGCGGAGGACGAGGACCCGTTCGTCGGCCGCGGTGGCGGTCATGGCGTCGGCGGGCCGGCCGGTGCCGGTGCCGCCGTCGGTCCACTCGACGGGTGCGACGGCGTCGGCGCCGGGCGGCACGGGGGCGCCGGTCATGATGCGGGCGGCCTGCCCGGCCCCGACCTCGGGGAGTTCGCCGGCGCCGGCGGCGATGTCGCCGACCACGGCGAGGGCGGCGGGGCTGCCGTCCGCGGTGTCGTCCGGCAGGTCGCCGGAGCGGAGGGCGTAGCCGTCCATCGAGCTGTTGTCGAAGGGCGGCAGGTCGGTCGCGGCGACGGCGTCCTCGGCGAGCACGCAGCCCTGGGCGTCGAGGAGGGGCAGGTCGGCCGGGGGCAGCGGGACGATGCCGGACAGCACGTCGTCGCGGTGCTCGTCGACGGTCCACATGCGGGGCGGCCGCGGGGCGGCCCCGGACGGTGCCGGGGCCCCGGCGTCCTCGCAGCAGGGGTCGTCGCTGCTCTGCACGGGGCCCGCGGTCATCGCCTCACTCGCCTTCGTGGTGGTCAGCTCTGCATCTCGGTGGTGACGAACGTGCGGAGCCAGCTCCGGAACTCGGGGCCGAGGTCGTCGCGCTCGCACGCCAGTCGGACGATAGCGCGAAGGTAGTCGGCGCGGTCGCCGGTGTCGTAGCGGCGGCCCTTGAAGAGCACGCCGTGGACGGGGCCGCCGTCGTCGTCGCCGCGGGTGGCGAGCTCGCGCAGGGCGTCGGTCAGCTGGATCTCGCCGCCGCGGCCCGGCTCGGTCTTGCGGAGCACCTCGAAGACGGCGGGGTCGAGGATGTAGCGGCCGATCACCGCGTAGTTCGACGGGGCGTCGGCGGTGTCGGGCTTCTCGACGAGGTCGCTGATCCGGAAGACGTCGTCGCCGAGGCCGTTGGGCTTGACGGCGGCGCAGCCGTAGAGGTGGATCTGCGCGGGGTCGACCTCCATGAGGGCGACGACGGAGCCGCCGAGCTCCTGCTGGACCTCGATCATGCGGGAGAGCAGCGGGTCGCGCGGGTCGATGAGGTCGTCGCCGAGGAGCACGGCGAACGGCTGGCCCGCGATGTGCTGTTCGGCGACGAGGACGGCGTGGCCGAGACCCTTGGGGTCGCCCTGGCGGACGTAGTGCATGTTGGCGAGCTGCACGGACTCCTGGACGCGGCGGAGCCGGTCGTGGTCGCCCTTGCGGGTGAGCAGCTCCTCGAGCTCGTACGCCCGGTCGAAGTGGTCCTCCAGCGCCCGCTTGTTGCGGCCGGTGACCATCAGTATGTCGGACAGGCCCGCGGCGGCGGCCTCCTCCACGACGTACTGGATGGCCGGCTTGTCGACGACGGGCAGCATCTCCTTGGGAGTCGCCTTGGTCGCGGGCAGGAAGCGTGTTCCCAGCCCGGCAGCGGGCACGACGGCCTTGGTGACGGGGGTGCGGGCGTGCGTCTTCGTCATGCGTCGACCTTACTAAGGCGGGTTGGCGCCCTCTGAGAGCGAGGTGAAGCCGGGCTTAGATCCCGTCCCGGGCCACCCGCGAGGCGGCCGCGGTGCGGGCGCGGCCGACGGAGGTGAGGGTTGCCTCGCCGACACAAGCGGACACACTACCGGGCTTTCGTCCCGCCTCCGCAGGTCCTTCCGCAGGGCCTGCGGCCCGGTGCTCGGCGAGGCCGCCGAGCGCGTCGGCGGGGGTGCGGCGGCCCGGCCGGGCGGACGGCCCTGCCGAGGAGCCGGGCACCGGGTCGACGGGTGCGCCCCGCCAGCAGTCGCCGCCCGCGCGGCGGGCCTCGGCGAGGGCGCGGTCGGCGGCGCGGAGCAGCAGGGCGGCGTGGGTGCCGTCGCGGGGGAGGACGGCGATGCCGATGGCGGCGGTCAGGCCGTTGCCGCGGACGGACGCGTCGGTGTCCGGGCAGGTGCCGGAGGCCGTCCGGCCGCTGTCGGGGCTGTCGAGCAGCCGGTGCCGGCGGACGGCCCAGCAGAGGCGTTCGGCGACCTGTTCGGCGCCTTCGGCACCGGTGTCGGGCAGGAGCACGAGGAATTCCTCGCCGCCGTAGCGTCCGAGGGTGTCGGAGCGGCGGATCTCGACGGCGAGGCGCTGGGCGAGGTCGCGCAGGACGGCCCCGGCCCGGCTGCGGCCGCGTTCGGCGACGACGGCCTCGAAGCCGGCGATCTCCAGCATCAGCAGGGCGAGCGGGCGGCGTTCGTCGGCGGCCTCGGCGCGGCGGGCGCGCTCGATCTCCTTGTCGAGGGTGATCTGCAGGTGGCGGTAGTTCCACACGCCGGTGAGGGGGTCGCAGGATGCGGTGCGCTGCAGTTCGTCCCGTTCCCGGCGGAGCCCGGCGACCTCGCCCTGCAGCGCGGCCTCGCGTCCGGCGGCCCGGGCGGCGCTGCGGCGCAGCCGCAGGCCGAGCAGCCCGGTGCCGGCGGCGGCGGGGACGCTCAGCGCGGCGAGCGCCTGGACGAGGAGCGGGGTGGACATGGGGTGCCTTCCGCGTGTCAGGCTCTGGGCACCGACCGACCGGTGCCGAACAGGGGGATCCGTTGACTGCCAATCCATTGCACAACGACAAGGCGGCCCTGAGGTCACGCCTGCTGGAGAGTCGGCGCGCACTGTCACCCGGTCGGCGGGCGGCGGCGGCCGGGGAGCTGGCCGTCCGGGCCGCCGGGCTGGCCTCGCCGGGCTGGACGGTGGCGGCGTACGTGTCGGTCGGCGGGGAGCCGGGGACGGGCCCGCTGCTGGACGTGCTGGCGGCGCGCGGGGTGCGGGTGCTGCTGCCCGTGCTGCTGCCCGACAACGACCTCGACTGGGCGGCGTACGCGGGCCGGGAGGCGCTGGCGCCGGCCGGCCGGGGGCTGCTGGAGCCGACCGGGCCGCGGCTGGGTCCGGAGGCGGTCTGCGACGCGCGGCTGGTCCTGCTGCCGGGCCTCGCGGTCGACCGGCGCGGGCTCCGGCTGGGCCGCGGCGGCGGCAGCTACGACCGGGTGCTGGCCCGGCTGGCCGCGGCCGGGGTGCGGCCGCTGCTGGCGACGCTGCTGTACGAGGAGGAACTGCTGGACGAGGTGCCCGCCGAGCCGCACGACCTTCCGGTCGACGCGGCGGTCACCCCGTCCGCGGTGGTGCGGATCAGCCGGCGGTGAGCGTCATCGTGTTCCTGGTGTTCTTGGTGACGGCGTCCGCGGAGTAGGACCAGGGCAGGAGCCGGCCCTCGGCCCACAGCTCGGTCTGGTCGTTGTAGTTGGTGTGGAAGGCGTGGCCGGAGGCGCCGCCGACGTTGATCCAGTGCGAGGCGTCGAAGTCGCTGAGGTCGACGACCATGCGCATCGAGGGCACCCAGTCGACCTGGTAGCCGGCGGCGGCGGTCCAGCCCGCGGCGTTGACCGCGGCGCTGCCGCCGGAGAGCCGGTACGGGCCCCGGTTGAGCAGCCGGTGCACGAAGCCGGAGGCGATCGACGAGTCGTCGCTGCCGAGCGTCGACTCCTTGAGCGTCAGGGTGTGCAGGCGGCCCCAGCTCCAGGTCGAGATCGACTTGCCGAGGTAGGCCGTGAGGTCCTGGCGGGCGCTCTTCATCGCCTGGGCGAGCAGGTTGTTCAGGCCGTGCTGCGGCAGGTGGTCGGAGTCGATGTAGTCCCACCACGGGCTGTTCGGGGTGGCGAGCTGGGTGCGCACCACCTCCATCCAGCGGTCGCCGCCGTCGGGCTGCGCCTGCGAGGGCTCGCGGGTGCCGCACTCGGTGACGGCCTGCGGGGTGCCGTTCAGCGCGTCGTCGGGGAGCGTGGAGTCGCGCTTCTGGCGGACGAGCAGGCAGTCGCCCTCGGCGCGCAGCGAGGCGGGCAGCTTCTGGCCGAAGGCGAGGGTGAGCAGGGCCCGCCAGACGCCGTTGTAGTAGGCGGCGGCGGCCGAGTCGGCGTCCTGGTGGTAGTTCCAGTCCTTGAGCAGGTCCTGGGCCTCGCGGACGTACGGGTCGCTGATCTTCACCTTGAGCAGCAGCGGGACGAGGGTCTTGGCCATGACGCTGGTGTTGTCGAGCTGCATGGCCTGCATGTCGTCCGGGGAGATCTTGCCGCCGTTCTTGAGCTTGCCCTCGATCTGGTCGGTGATCTCCTTGGCGCGGGTGCCGTACTCCCAGTCGGTGGTGAGGCTGTAGGGGTAGCTCTTGTCGACCACGGCCTGGTTGGCGGTGACGATGTAGCCGGCCTCCGGGTTGTACGCGTAGGGCAGCGCCGCGAAGGCGATCGGCTTCGGCTCCCAGTCGTAGGCGGAGTCCCAGCCGGGGGCGGGGTAGCGGCCGTCGCCCTTGGCGCGGACGGGGATGACGCCCGGGGCCTGGTAGCCGATGTTGCCTTCGGTGTCGGCGTAGATGAGGTTCTGCGCGGGGACGGCGAAGTCGGCGGCGGCCTTGCGGAAGCCCTCCCAGTCGGCGGCGGCGTCGAGCTCGAAGACGGCGTCCATGGTGGTGCCCGGGGTGAGGGCCGTCCACTGCAGGGCGACGCCGTAGCCGCTGGCGCGGTCGGGGGCGGCGTTGCCGGCGGGCGCGTACGTGCCGACGTTCTGCTGCTCGGAGGACTGGTCGGAGATCAGCGGGCCGTTGGCGGTGGTGCGGACGGTGATGGTGCGGTCCGGACCGCCGGCGACCTTGATGACCTCCTTGCGCGTCTCGAACTTCACCTCCTTGCCGTCGCGGAGGTAGGTGTCCGGGCCGGTGACCTTCTCCAGGTAGAGGTCGGTGACGTCGGCGCCGAGGTTGGTGAAGCCCCAGGAGATGTGCTGGTTGTGGCCGATGACCACACCGGGCGTCCCGGCGAAGGTGAAGCCCGCGGTGTCGTAGCCGCAGGCGGCGCCGACGGTGCGGCAGTGCAGGCCCATCTGGTACCAGACGGACGGCAGGCCGGGGCCGAGGTGCGGGTCGTTGGCGAGCAGGGGCTTGCCGGTGGTGGTGTGGCTGCCGGAGACGACCCAGGAGTTCGAGCCGATGCCCTGGCCCTGCGGGCCGAGGAGCTGCGGCATCGCGGCCATGTTGTCGGCGATGCCCTTGAGCAGCGCCTGCGTGGTGGCCCGGCCCTGCGCGGTGGCGGCGGCCGTGCCGGCGGCGTCGCCGGCGGGCTTGTACCGGCCGTTCGCGACGGTGCCGCCCTTCACGATGGTGCCGTTGCGCTCGTACGGGTACTCCGGGTAGAGCTGGTCGATCTCGTCCTGCGGGAAGTTCTGCGCCAGCAGGGAGCGGTCGATCTCCTCCTGGAGGTTGCCGGAGAGGTTCCAGGCCATGGCCTTCAGCCAGGCCACGGAGTCGACCGGGTTCCACTTCTCGGGCTCGTAGTCGCCGTTCACGGTGCCCAGCAGCGCGTACTCCAGCGAGGCGCCCGCACCGCCCGGGTGCTCGGACAGCCAGGCGTTCACGCCGTCCGTGTAGGCCTGCAGGTACTTCTTGGTGTCGGGCGCGAGCACGGTGTCGTACTCCTGCTGCGCGACCTGGCGCCAGCCCATGGTGCGCAGGAAGGCGTCCGTCTCGACCTGTCCGGAGCCGAACATCTCGGAGAGGCGGCCGGCCGTGATGTGGCGCCGGACGTCCATCTCCCAGAAACGGTCCTGCGCCTGCACGTAGCCCTGGGCGCGGAAGAGGTCCTCGGAGGTGTCCGCGTAGAGCTGCGGGATGCCGTTGGCGTCGCGCTTCACGTCGACCGGCTTGCTCATCCCGGCGACCCGGACGGTGCCGGTGACGTCGGGGAAGGAGGAACGCACGGTGTGGACAGCCCAGTAGCCGCCACCGCCCAGCCCGGCGATCAGCAGCACGGCCAGCACGATCACGATCAGACGGGCGCGCCGGAACTTCTTCGAGCGGGGCATCTGGGTCCTTGGCGGGGTGATGGCGGCCGTGACAGGTCACCACATTAAGGCGGCTCAGGTGGCGGACGTGCACCGGGGACGCCCACGGTTGGATCACAGGGACGATACCCCGGCCGGGTGACCCCCGGGGAAGGCCGATCCGGCCTGTTAAAGATCAGGCAAAATGTTAGATTGAGTAACGACTCATCAGCCGCTTCCGCCCCCGGGGTGCCCCTGCGTGACCGTCGACCGCCTGAACACGTTCCTGCTCGAATTCTCCGTGATCCTTCTGGTCGCGGTGGTCGCCGTGCGCATCTCCTCCCGGTCCGGGCTCCCGAGCCTGCTGATCTACCTCGGCATCGGCGTCGCGCTCGGCCAGGACGGCCTCGGCGTGGTCTTCAACAACGCCGAGCTCACCCAGGTGCTCGGCTACGCGGCGCTCGTCGTGATCCTCGCCGAGGGCGGCCTCAAGACCAGCTGGCAGGCCATCAGGCCGGTCATGCCCGCCGCCGTCGTGCTCGCCACGGTCGGCGTCGCCGTGAGCGTCTTCGTCACCGCGGGCGGCGCGCACTGGCTGGTCGGGCTGGACTGGCGGACATCCCTGCTGCTCGGCGCGATCGTCTCCTCCACCGACGCGGCGGCCGTCTTCTCCGTCCTGCGGACGGTGCCGCTGCCGCGCCGGCTCACCGGCCTCCTGGAGGCGGAGTCCGGCTTCAACGACGCGCCGGTGGTCATCCTGGTCGTCGCCTTCGCGACCACCGGCCCGCTCGACCCCTGGTACGTCCTGCTCGGCACGATCCTCGGCGAGCTCGCCATCGGCGCCGCGGTCGGCTACGCGGTCGGCCGGCTCGGCGCGTACGGCATCAAGCACGTCGCCCTGCCCTCCTCCGGCCTGTACCCCATCGCGGTGCTCGCGCTGACCGTCCTCGCGTACGCGGGCGCCTCGCTGCTGCACGGCTCCGGCTTCCTCGCCGTCTACACGGCCGCCCTGGTCCTCGGGAACTCCAAGCTCCCGCACGGCCCGGCCGTCCGCGGCTTCGCCGACGGCCTCGCCTGGATCGGCCAGATCGGCATGTTCGTCGTGCTCGGCCTGCTCGTGACGCCCGCCGCCATGGGCTCCGCGATAGTCCCCGCGCTGGTCAGCGGCGCGGTGCTGGTGTTCCTCGCCCGCCCGGCCTCCGTCCTGGTCTCGCTGACCCCCTTCCGGCTGCCCTGGCGCGAGCAGGCCCTGCTCAGCTGGGCCGGGCTCCGCGGCGCGGTGCCCATCGTGCTCGCCACCATCCCGATGGTGGCCGCCGCACCGCGCGCCCAGGAGGTCTTCAACATCGTCTTCGTCCTCGTCGTGGTGTTCACCCTGCTCCAGGGCCCGACCCTGCCGCTGGTCGCCCGCGGCCTGCGGATCGGCGAGGGCGACATGGGCCAGGACCTCGGCATCGAGGCCGCGCCGCTGGAGAAGCTGCACGGCCACCTGCTCTCCGTCTCGCTGTCCCCCGACTCCCGGATGTCGGGCGTCGAGGTCGGCGAGCTGCGGCTGCCCAAGGGGGCCGCCGTCACCCTGGTCGTCCGCGACGGCAGCAGCTTCGTCCCCGAGCGCACCACCATCCTGCGGGCCTCCGACGAGCTCCTCGTGGTCACCACCGAAGAGGTCAGCGAGGCCGCCGAGCGCCGGCTGCGCGCCGTCGACCGCGGCGGCAAGCTCGCCGGCTGGCTGCGCGGACGCTGACCCCCGCCCGCCGCCCCGGTCGGCAGCGCCACGTGGACTGTGACGCTCCTTGCATCCCCAGCTCCGCAACGGCCTCCTGCCGTACAATCGAACGGTACGGGTCATCCGTACCCACCAACCCGCAACATCTGTCTGATGCAGAGTTGGCGCGACCGCTCGGCGGCCGCGGTCCGCAGCACCCTGCCGCACGCCGTCACCCGCACCGTTGCGGGGCCCGGCCGGACCCGGTATCAACCCCGGTCGACGCGCGAGAGGACGACTCTCGGCGCCGTCGGGGTCCACCCATGCCCCGGGGCGCTACCAGGCAGCAGGAAGGACCGACCGTGACGGCCCGCCGAACGGTCGACGACACCCGTGCCCCCGGAACGCCCGCACCGGCGTCCGGGGAGCCCGCGCCCGCGGCCCCCACCCGCGTCGGCTACGCGACACTGCTCCGCACCCCCGGCGCCCGGACGTTCCTCGTCCCCGCCTTCGCCGCCCGGCTCCCCTACGCGATGCTCAGCCTGGGCATCGTGCTGCTCGTCCTCGACACCCACGGCTCGTACGGCACCGCGGGCGCCGTCGCCGCCGTCTCGGCCGTCGCCCAGGCCCTGGTCGGCCCGCAGACCGGCCGGCTCGCCGACCGCTACGGGCAGGCGTCCGTCCTGCTCCCCAGCCTCGCCGTGCACGCCCTGTCGGTCGGCGCCCTGATCGCGCTCGCCCTCGGCCACGCCCCGGTGTGGGCGCTCTTCGCCGCCGCCGCCCCGGCCGGCGCCTCCGTGCCGCAGATCGGCGCGATGGTGCGGGCCCGCTGGGTGGCCCGGCTCTCCGACTCCCCCGCCACGCTCAACACGGCGTTCGCCTTCGAGTCCGTGACCGACGAGTTCACCTTCGTGGTCGGCCCGGTGCTCGCCACCGCCCTCGCGACCGGCGTCACCCCGGCCGCCGGGCTCGTCACCGAGGCCGTCCTGACCGTCGCCGGCGGCCTCGCCTTCGCCGCACAGCGGCGCACCGCGCCCGTCCGGCACCCGCACACCGCGGACGGCCGGCGCGGGTCCGCCCTCGCCTCCCCCGGCGTCCGGCTGCTGGCCGGCTCGTTCCTCGGCGTCGGCACGGTCTTCGGCGCCCTCCAGGTCTCCATCACCGCCTTCGCGGAGTCCGCCGGCCGGGCCGGCGCCGCCGGCACCGTCTACGGCGTCTTCGCCGCCGGCTCGATGCTCGCCGGGGTGCTGTACGGCCTCGTCGCCTGGCGGCGCTCCGCCCGGCAGCGGATGCTCGGCAGCTACGCGCTGCTGGTGCTCGGCTGCTCGACCCTCTGGGCCATGCCCGGCCTCACCTCGCTCACCGTCGCGGGGCTGTTCTGCGGCCTCGCCATCGCACCGACGCTGATCACCGGCTACACCCTGGTCGAGACGCTCGTCGGCGACGGCGCCAAGACCGAGGCCTTCACCTGGCTCACCGGCGCCATCGGACTCGGCCTCGCCGCCGGTTCGACCGTCGCCGGACAGCTCATCGACACCGGCGGCCCGTCCGCGGGCTTCCTGGTGCCGGTCGCCGGCGCCGGACTCGGGCTGGTCGCCCTGGTCACCCTGCGCCGGCTGCTCGTCCCGCCGGCGGCGCCGGGACGCACCGTCGCACGGGCGTCCGGCGCGGCGCGGTTCGCCCCCGAAGCGACCGCTCCGCAGCTGGTCGGAGCAGGTGCCGCCCAAGGCTGACACCCGGGACCGACCCGGATGGAGCCATCTCACATCCGGCATCGCTGGACTGTTCCAGCGGAATGCCGCATCATGGACGATCGTTAGCACTCATCAGGCGAGAGTGCCAGGAGGAAGACAAGTGCCCACGTACCAGTACCAGTGCACCGAGTGCGGCAACGGCCTGGAGGCGGTGCAGAAGTTCACCGACGAGGCACTGACCACGTGCCCCGCATGCCAGGGAAAGCTCCGCAAGGTCTTCTCGGCCGTGGGTGTCGTGTTCAAGGGCTCCGGCTTCTACCGCACCGACAGCCGTTCCTCCTCCAGCAGCGCGGTGGGCTCGGGAACGGCGTCCTCGACGCCCTCCACCGCCTCCGCGGGTTCGGCGTCCTCCGGCTCGTCGGGCTCGTCGGGCTCCGGTTCGTCCGGTTCCAGCTCGGGCTCGGGCTCGTCGGGGTCGTCCTCGACCGGCTCGAAGTCCTCGTCGGCGGCCTCGGCCGGCTGACGCACGGCCTGCGAAGCCCGGCCCCACCGACCCGATCGGTGCGGCGCCGGGCTTTTCGCGTGCCACCGGTCTTTTCTGCGTGCCGCTGGGCCTTTCGCGCGCCCCCGGCTTTTAGCGCGCCCGGACGCCGCGGCAGGGCCCGGTGGAGCCGTCGTACTACTCCTTTCGGGGGAGGAGAGTTTTCCACACCCCCGAGTTGTCCACAGGAATGCAGCGGGCGCTGCAGGTGAACGGCATTCCGTCGGATTCTGGGGTCCGCGGGCCGACCGGTCCCGCACACCACCGACCGAGGCGGACACCGTGACCACCTGCCCCGTTCCCCCGCTCCCGCTTTCCGTACCGCCCCGGCGTGCGGTGCCCGACTTCCCGCCCGTCCGGCGCGGCTCCGGAGGGCGGCACCGCCTGCAGCAGGCCGTACGCCACCGCCCCGGCGTCCTCGCCGCCGGACTGGTCGCCGCCGCCACCGCGCTCGCCGCGGGGCCCCTGCGCCCCGGCCCGCCCCCGCCGGCCGCCACCTCCGCGGTCACCGCCGAACCGGTCCCGGCCCCGCGCTGCGCGGGCACCGCGCCCCCCACCCGGTGACACCAGGCCCACCGATCGACCGGCCTGCCCCGGCGCGCCGCATTCCGTGACGGCCGAGGCGATGTGGTGTTGTTGCGGAATGAAAGGCTTCAAGGAATTCCTGTTCCGCGGGAACATCATCGACCTGGCGATCGCCGTCGTCATCGGCGCGGCATTCACGAATGTCATCAACGCGTTCGTGAAGGGCGTCATCAACCCGGTCGTCGGCCTGTTCGGCACGGGGGATCTCGCGTCCTACCGGTCCTGCCTCAAGGGGCCCTGCACGCTCGCCGCCGACGGCACGGTGTCGTCCGGCATCTACATCCTCTGGGGCGAGGTGCTCAGCGCCCTGCTGCAGTTCGTCATCACCGCGGCGGTCGTCTACTTCGTCTTCGTGCTGCCGATGCTGCACTACATGGCCAAGCGCAGAACTCCCCAGCAGGAGGCGCTGGCGGCCGAGGCCCAGGAGGTCGCCCTGCTCACCGAGATCCGCGACGCCCTGGTCCGCCAGGGCTGACACCGGCGCGGCCCGCAGGCGCAACCCCGACCTGCGGGCGTTCCACCCGGACGTTCCGCCCCGGCGCCCCGCCCGGTCGTGCTGCCCGCAGATCCGGCGGCGCGGCCCCGCGGAGCACTACCCCCCGTGGTGCGGGGGCCGCTGGCTGAGGTACCAGTCCAGCCCGCGTTCGCGCCCCTCGCCGCCGGGGCGCTCGCCCCAGCCGTGGTCGGTGTCGTCACTGCTCTGGCGGTCCAGCGGATCCCCGAACCGCAGGGCAGCCGCCGCAGGCTTCGCCTCTTCCGCACCCCGGTCGCTGTTCTGTTCGGCCATACGACCCGCCTCCGGCTCTCTCTCCTCCGTCGATGCTTCCTCCCCCAGCCTAGGGTCGGCCCGGCCCACGACCCGACCCGCCTACGCGCACCCGGCCGACGCGCACCGGGCCGCAGGCTCCGGACCGCAGGGGCACGGCGCCCCTACCGCCGGCCTCTACGGCCGGCCCCCATCGGGCGGAGGTCAGGCGGCCTCGAAGCCCGCGTGGTCGGCGATCTTCTTGAGCTCCGCCAGCGCGTGCTTCTCGATCTGCCGGATCCGCTCACGGGTCAGTCCGTGCTGCTTGCCGACCTCGGTCAGCGTGCGCTCCCGGCCGTCCTCCATGCCGTACCGCGAGCGGATGATCGATGCCGTCCGGTCGTCCAGCCGGCCGATGAGGTCGTCCAGCTCCTCACGGCGGAGCATCACCATGACGGCGTCCTCCGGGGAGACCGCGCCGGTGTCCTCCACCAGGTCGCCGAACTGGGTCTCGCCCTCGTCGTCGACCGCCATGTTGAGGCTCACCGGGTCGCGGGCCCAGTCCAGGACGTCCTTGATCCGCGCCTCCGTGGTGTCGAGCTCGGCCGCGATCTCGGAGGGGGCGGCCTCACGGCCCAGTTCCTTCGACTTCTCCCGCTGCACCCGGCGGATCCGCCCGAGCTCCTCCACGAGGTGGACGGGCAGCCGGATCGTGCGGGACTGGTCGGCGATGGAACGGGTGATCGCCTGGCGGATCCACCAGGTCGCGTACGTGGAGAACTTGAAGCCCTTCGCGTAGTCGAACTTCTCGACCGCGCGCACCAGGCCCGCATTGCCCTCCTGGATCAGGTCGAGGAGGGGCAGCCCGCTGCGCGGGTACCGGCGGGCCACCGCGACCACCAGACGCAGGTTGGACCTGATGAACACGTCCTTGGCCCGCTCCGCGTCCTCGGCTATCGCCTTCAGCTCCGCAGCCGTCACCCCTTCGGGCAGCGGGCCCGCGTCCAGCAGGTGCTGCGCGTACACGCCGGCCTCGATCCGGAGCGAGAGCTGCACCTCCTCGGCGGCGTCGAGCAGTGGCGTCCTGGCGATCTCGTCGAGGTACATGCCGACGAGATCGCGGTCTGCCTCAAGGTTGGTCGGCCGGGCCGAGCGAGTCCGGTCGGCCCTGTCGCGAACGACGGCACGAGTGGCCATGCTTGCTCCCTTGCTGATTGCCGGATACGGCGGCGCCAACCGCGCGGGCCTGCGCTGCTCACAGATGTGCGGGCCCGCTGGAGGCTCACACGTAACGATCCAACGCACAGAAAAGCGACAACATTCCCAAGTCGCTCAGATTTCGCCCTGCCGTGCAGTATCCTGCGAAATTTCTCCGGCCCGGTCAGCAGCCCGTCACCGTCCGCACACGCTGCGGCGCCACCGGGGGAGGCGGCCTAGGGGTAGCCAGGGGCAGCCAGGGGCAGCCGGGGGGACATCCGCACACACCCCTCGCCGGAACAACGCACGGGCGGCCCCACTCCTTCCGGCGAACGCCGCACAACCGCGGCAGCCACCGCACCCGCGCCACCCCTCACCCGTCGAGCCCGGCCATCACGCCTGGCCACGAGCACCGCCCGACCTCCGGAGCGAGGGGCGGGGCCCCCGCGGGACCCCACGTCCACGACCGCCACAGCCGACAGTCAGTGATAAAGGTCACACGATCGTGCGTTCTCCCAGTCGCGGCGGGGAATCGGACGAGGAGCAGCCAACCCGAACGGACCGCCCACCCAAGCCACTTAAGCGGACATACCGGAATATTCCATCACCCTTCGCGTCACCGGGCCCCCCGCGCCCCCGATATCCTCCGTGAACGCAGGGCTGCCGCCCGGAACACCGGACTCCCCAGGGAGTGCCACGGTTTGGCAGACTGCTCCGGCTGGGTGCACCTGTGCGGAGGCCCTGCAGCACCACCGCCCAGGAACCGAGCGACGGGGGTCAGATGACCATGCACACCGCGGGCGAGTCCCCCGACTCGTACGCGTACGGCGACCCGCCGACGATGGCCCTGCGCCCGATCCCGGCCCAGCCCCCGCAGTCGGGCCCGGGTGACGCGGGCCACCCCGGTCTGCCGCCGCAGCCGCTGTACGCCCCGCAGCCTTCGGGCGCCCCGCAGGGGCCGGCCACGCTGCCGAGCCAGCGACAGGGCGAAGGCAGCGGCGAGCCCGGCAAGCAGTCCTCGTCCGTCGGGCGCAACGGCCTGATCATGGCGCTCGGCACGCTCTCCTCGCGCGCCCTCGGCTTCATCCGCAGCGCGATGATCGCTGCCGCGCTCGGCTCCGCCGCGCTCGGTGACGCCTTCAACGTGGCCAACTCGCTGCCCAACGTCGTCTACATGATGCTGCTGGGCGGCGTGCTCGCCTCGGTCTTCGTGCCGGAGCTGGTCCACGCCGCGCAGACCCACAAGGACGGCGGCGTCGCGTACACCGACCGCCTGCTCACGCTGTGCGGCGTCATCCTGGTCGTCCTGACCATCGGCGCCTGGGTGCTGGCGCCGACCATCGTCGACCTCTACTCGCACTTCCACGGCGCGCAGCGCGACCTCACCATCGCCTTCGCCCGCTTCTGTCTGCCGCAGATCTTCTTCTACGGCGTCTTCACGCTGCTCGGCCAGGTGCTCAACTCCCGCGACCGGTTCGGCGCGATGATGTGGACCCCGGTGCTGAACAACGTCGTGGCGATCGCCGTGTTCGGCCTCTACATCGCCATCGGCAACAACGCGGACGACGCCGAACAGATGACCTCCGGCCAGACGATGCTGCTCGGCCTCGGCAGCACCCTCGGCATCGTCGTCCAGGCCCTGGGCCTGCTGCCCTCGCTGCGGTCCTCCGGGTTCCGCTGGCGTCCGCGCTTCGACTGGCGCGGTGCGGGCCTCACCAAGCCGATCAAGGCGGCGACCTGGGCGCTGATGCTGGTCGTGGTCACCCAGATCTCGTTCGCCGTCATCAGCCAGCTGACCACCGGCGCCCAGGGCAGGGCCAAGGCCGCGGGACTCACGGTGGGCCTCGGCAACTTCGCGTACACCAGCGCCTACCAGCTGTTCGTGGTGCCGCAGGGCGTCATCACCATCTCCCTGGTGACCGCGCTCCTGCCCGGCATGGCGCGGGCCGCGACCAACGGCGACCTGTCGAAGATCGGCGGCGACCTCTCCGGCATGCTGCGCTCGTCCGCGGCGATGATCGTCACCGCGACGATGCTGTTCATCGCCCTGGCCCCGCAGATCGCCGCCATCGCCTACGGGCACGGCAAGGTCACCTCCGCGGACTCCTGGGTGATCGCCCAGGCGCTCATCGCCTTCGCCATCGGCCTGCCGGCCTTCTGCGCGCAGTACGCCCTCGCCCGCGGCTTCTACGCCATGGGTGACGCGCGGACCCCGTTCTGGCTGACGGTGGTCTCCACCACGACGAACTCCGGGCTGTCCGCCGTCGCGTACTGGCTGCTGGGCCCGCGCTGGATCATCATCGGCATGGCCGGTGCGCAGAGCATCGCCTGCCTGATCGGCGTCGGCCTGACCGGCTGGGCCCTCGGCCGGCGGCTGCGCAGGCCCGTGACCGGCGCGGAGGCCGCTGCGGGGTCCGCCGCCGCACCGGACGCCACCGTGGACCTCGGCCTGCGCCGCGGCAAGCAGCGCAGCGGCCTGAACGGCGGCTCCGTCATCGCCCTGCACCTGGCGATCGCCGCCGCCTGCCTCCCCGGCGCGGCGGCTGCCGTCTGGGCCGCCGCCCGCGTGAGTGCGGCGGTCGGCGACGGCCTGCCGGGCGACGTCGCGGGCCTGGCCGTCGGAGCGTTCGCCATCCTGCTGTCGCTGTTCGCGCTGGCGCGCCCGCTCGGTGCCGGTGACGCCGTGGCGCCCCTCGCCCGCAGGCTGCGCATCCCGTACCCGGAGCCCGCCGTCCCCGGGAACGGCAAGCACCGCCGGTAGTCCGTCCGCCGTCCGCCCGCCGTCCGTCCACCCGCCCGGTCCACCGCCGCACCAACGGCGGTGGACCGGGCGGTGGACGTTCGCCCCCGCGTCGGCCCGCGCCCGCCACGCCGCATGCGGCCGCGCCCGCGCCCCGTCACCACGCACCGCGCACCGCGCACCGCGCACCCGCCGACGCGCACTGCGCGCCGCAGCTCCGCAGGTCAGGCGCCCCGCGACACCCCCCCCCGGTGCGCGACGGACGCTCCATCGGGTGCTAACTTCTCGTCGCCCTCTGTGCAACCAGGCGCTCCCGCCGCACGGCCCCGCCCCCCACCAGTCGGCTCCGCATGGGTCCGGCCCCCACGGCCGGTTCGGACACGAAAGGTCCGCGACTCCGTTGAGCCCCACACACAGAGCTGCGAGCGGTGCCGCGGGTGCCGCGCACCGCCGCACCCGCCGTCTGCGGATTCCTCTGGCGATCACCGCGGCGGTGGTCGCGTCCGCCACCGGCTTCGCGCTGTTCGCCGGCGCCGACACCACCCCCGACCCGGTGTCGGGGCCCGACGTCCTGCAGCACCGGTTCGCGTCGGCGGCGGCCGAGTTCAAGGTGCCGCAGAGCATCCTGCTGGCGCTGTCGTACCAGCAGAGCCGGTGGGAGTCCCATCACGGCGAGCCGAGCACGACCGGCAACTACAACGTGATGGGCCTGACGCAGGTCGACCCGGCCGCCGTGGCGAAGGCCATCGACGCCGGCCCCGGCCCGGAGGCCGACGGCCGCGGCGACGGTTCCCCGGTGCGGGCCGACGCGCCCCCGGTGGAGGTCGAGGACGGCCCGGCGCTGCACACCCTGGACAAGGCCGCCAAGCTGATCGACGAGCCGGCGGCCCGGCTGAGGACCGACCCGGCGCAGAGCATCCGCGGCGCGGCGGCCCTGCTGGTGAAGTACCAGCGGGAGGCGGGGAAGCCGCTGTCGGACGACCCGGACGACTGGTACGCGGCCGTGGCCCGCTTCAGCGAGTCGGCGGCCGACAAGGGAGGCAGCGACTTCGCCGACCGCGTGCTGGGCACCGTGCACGTGGGTGCCGTCCGGGTCACCACGGACGGCCAGCTCGTCACGCTCGCCGCCGCGCCGGCCGTCACGGCGGGCGACACCGCCGCCCTGCGGCTGAGCTCGGCCGACGGCCAGACCAGCGTTCCGGTGGCCGCGCCGGTGCCGACCGCCGGACGGCCGGGCGGGTCGGGGAAGAAGGGCGCCAGGACCACCAAGGGCGCCAGGACCACGACCACGGCCACCACCGCACAGGGTGCGGCCGGCAGCGGGGCTGCCGCGTCCCGCGGCACCACCGCCGGCGCCCGGACCGCTCTGCAGGCCTCGTTCACCGGCGTGCAGGCGTCCGGCAGCGTCCTCGCCGCGGACACGCCGGGCCCGGTGGAGTGCCCGGCCGGTCTGGGCTGCGACTTCAGGCCCGCCGCGTACGTCCTGCAGAACGCCGCGGACCCGACCTCCTTCGGCAACTACACGATCGCGGACCGTCCGTCCGACGGCCAGAAGATCGACTACATCGTCATCCACGACACCGAGGGCGGCTTCGACGGCTCGATCGCCACCTTCCAGAAGGCGTCGACCCAGGCCAGCGCCCACTACATCGTCCGGTCGTCGGACGGCCACGTGACCCAGCTGGTCAACACCAGGAACGTCGCCTGGCACGCCGGCAACAAGTCCGTCAACATGCACAGCATCGGCATCGAGCACGAGGGCTACGCGTTCCCGGCGAACAACGCGACCTGGTACTCCGAGCAGCTCTACCAGTCGTCCGCCTCGCTGACCCGCTACCTGGCCGACCGGTTCGGGGTGCCGCTGGACCGCCAGCACATCATCGGGCACGACGACGTGCCGGGCCCGCGCCAGAGCGACATCGCGGGCATGCACTGGGATCCGGGCACGTTCTGGGACTGGAACCACTACATGGACCTGATCGGCGCCCCCGTCCGGGCCAGCACCGGCGGTCCGATCCTGGTCGGCGGCAAGGTCACCATCGCCCCCGCCTTCGACTCCACCAACACGCCGCCGGTGGACGGCACCTCCGCCCGCCCGGAGAACTTCGTCTACCTGCGCACCGCGCCGAGCAGCACCGCCGCCCTCGTCGGCGGCGGCACCACGCAGGCCGCCAGCTGGAAGGCCAAGGCGGTCGCCGGCACCAGCTACGTCGTCGCCGACCAGCAGGGCGACTGGACGGCCGTCTGGTACGGCAGCGTGAAGGGCTGGTTCCACAACCCGAACGGCCAGAGCGCCGCCGCCGACAACCGCACCGGCCAGACCGTCCTGGTGCCCCGGGCCGGCACGTCGTCGATCCCCGTGTACGGGCGGCCGTACCCCGAACTCGCCGCGTACGGATCCCACCCGGCGATCGACACGACGAACATCGAGCCGACGCCGTACACCGCCACCGTCCCGGCCGGTCAGGCGTACCTCGCGAGCAGCCCGCAACCGGTGGCCGGTGACTACTACTACGCGCAGAACATCAACGGTGACGCACCGGACGACCGCACCCTCGTGGTCGGCAGCGACACGTACTACCCGATCCGGTACAACCACCGCCTGGCGTTCCTGAAGTCGACCGACGTCGACGTCGTCACCGCGACCACGCCGGCACCGGGCGGCTACACCCCGGTCCCGCCGAAGCGCCTGCTGGACACCCGGCTGGCCATCGGCGCCCCCAAGGCGAAGGTCGGACAGGGCGGCACGCTGCCCCTCCAGGTCACCGGCGGCAGCACCGGCGTCCCGGCGGGCGCCACCGCGGTGATCCTCAACGTGACCGCGGTCGCACCGACCACCGACAGCTTCGTCACCGTGTACCCGGACGGCCAGCCCCGGCCGAACGCGTCCAACCTCAACTTCACCGCCGGACAGATCGTCCCCAACCTCGTCGTGGTGCCCGTCGTCAACGGCCGGGTCGACCTCTACAACCGGTACGGCAGCGTCGACCTGCTCGCGGACGTCGCCGGCTACTACGCCCCCACCGGCGGGTCGGACCTGACCACCATGACGCCGGTCCGGCTGCTCGACACCCGCTACGGCACCGGCGCCGCACTCGCCCCGGTGGGCCAGGGCGGGGTTCTCACCCTGACCCTGGCCGACGTCCCGGCGGACGCCACCGGCGTGGTGATGAACGTGACGGCCACCCGCCCCACCGCAGACAGTTTCGTCACGGCCTTCCCCTACGGCAGCACCCCGCCCGCGGTGTCGAACCTCAACTTCCGTTCCGGGCAGACCGTCCCCAACCAGGTGATCGTCCCGATATCCGACGGCAAGGTCTCCTTCTACAACCGCTACGGCACCGTCGACCTGATAGCCGACGTCACCGGCTACTACGCCCCCACCGGCACCGGGAAGTTCACCAGCACCGGCCCCAGCCGCCTGATGGACACCCGGTACGGCACGGGCACCGCCGGCGGCAAGGCCGCCCGCCTGGGCGACAACAGCACCATGACCCTCACCGTGGCCGGCCGGGCCGGCCTGCCGACCACCGGCGTCACCGCGGTCGTCCTCAACGTCACCGCGGTGAAGCCCACCGCCGGTGGATTCGTGACGGTCTTCCCCGCAGACACCGAGCGGCCGAACGCGTCCAACCTGAACTTCACCCCCGGCCAGGTCGTCCCCAACCTCGTGGTCGTCCCCGTGAAGAACGGCAAGGTGTCGTTCTACAACCGCTACGGCACCGTCGACCTGATAGCCGACATCACCGGCTACTACACCGGCTGACCCCGACCCCGAAGGGCCGGCCCCCGAGGTTCCCCCCTCGCGAGCCGGCCCTTTCCACGTGCATCGCCGCGGGCGGCGTTATGCCCCAGGCAGGAGGCGACTGCGACCCACAGCTCCGGCCCGCTGTGGAGGGGACCAGACCCGTTCGAGCCGGGCCCGGGGTCTAACCACCAGTGGATCGACGGTACAGCCCGTGGTGCGGTGGCCTCTTCGTCCCGACGCAACTCATGCACCAACCTGCCGTCGGGGAGCGCAGGGGCTGACCGGCAAGGGCAGGCGGGGAACGGCCCTCGATTGTTCACCGAGGTAGTAGCGCGGTCAGGCACTCAGCCCCGCAGCCGACCATTACTACCCGAACGCGACAACCTCGCCGGCCGTGACCTGGGGAGGGTTAGGGAGCAGTGATGCGAGATTCTCACGCACGAAGTCTGCAGCCCTTTTGATCGACTCCACGGCCCCAGCCTGGTCTTCAAAGACGCTGGTCGAGACCATAACCCCATCCCCAGCGGCGACCCAGTAGTAAGCCACGAATCCGGGGACCTTCTGGATGAGTGGTAGGAAGCCCTCCTTCACTCGGCGTCCCGCCTCAGCAGGATCGGTCACTCCCTCGTATCGCCGTACCGCTGCATACATGGCTGACCTCCTCTTGGGCCGAGCTCGCCTCGTAGGAGGCTATAAACCCACCATGCGACTCGTCTCGCCATAAGAACAAGTTCTGATCGAGCGACGGGCTGGCCAGCGGAGACACTCCCCCGACCCGCTGACCAGCCCGTTTTCCGCCGCCGGTTGTCAACATTGGTTGGCCCTGGTCGACTTCATGCGGCCCAGAGACGGCCCCGGGCCTACTCGTCGTCTGCGTTACCCCACCGCCCCCACAAGGTGTGGTGCCAGTCGCTGGCATCCGGTCCAGGTGGGGGTATCACTGGCATCGGCCTGGGGCTCGTCTCGATGAGGTGCAGCAGGGTCCACGCGACGCCGTAGCAGTCGTCCGGACCGAAGCATGCGGCCAGCGCCTCTGCCTCTTCAGCCGTCACGGGTCGGGAGATGGCTTGGAGCTGCTCGCAACGCCTGTCGATCTCCTCCTCGGTGGAGTTCCAGTCGGGAAGAGGGCCATCTGCCGTGAAGGTCTGTACCTCGGGTCTCATCCCGGAAATGATCAGCTCTCGCGGCTGGCCCGGGCAAGGCCCTGCTGGTGATCACCACTTCACGCGGGGGCGGAGTCTGATCGATGCAGGTCGAGGAGACCAGGAGAGCCCTAAGCTTGGGAATCAGCAGTCCCCCCGCCACGAACTAGCCCCTGAGCTGGGCGAACACCAGCTGCAAGCCCTCTTCGTGTGCTCGCCCTTCCCCGCTACTCGCCGCGACTGACCGCCCGATCTGGTGCTCATCTGGTGCGGCGGCCAAGTTGCCGTCAGCTCACTCGTAGACGGTGGCCGCTTGAAGAGCGCGGGCGAAGAAGCTCCAGTCGCCGTCGGCGGGCATCTCGCGTTTGAAGTTGCGGTACCAGCCGGGCGAATCCTCGACCCAGCCAGCAAGGGCCTCCAGAAAGCGATCGAGGGTCGCGTTCTCCCACTCGGGGCCCCGTTCGAGGTACTCGGAGTGGAGACCACGGATGAATGCCGCGAGATCTTCCCGGCTCTCGACTCGGTCTTCGGGCGTTGCCATGCGGGCACCGTATCGCGTGGCTTTGGCCGGCTTGCGGCCACAGCTCGGGCCGAGCGGGTGGTTCCCTCCTCGATCGGGCAGCTTCGCCGCACCCGGGTTCTCCAGGGGCCGCCAAGGCTCGCCGGGTGACGCTTGCGCTTGGTCTTGGCGGCCCTGGAGGTTCCAGGCACGCCCTTGGGTGGCCGGTCGAGGAGGGGGCCGCCCGCGACCCGACCACGATCACCCCGACGGGGCTGCACCCATACGCCTGCCCCAGGTCCCCTCCGAGGAGGGCCGGGCTTTGGGGCAGAGCCCCATGGTTCTGACCGTCATTGCCTGCTCGGCGGGGCGGTCCTGCCGTCCACCCCCGTGGCGCGGCCGGCCGCCGCCGTCGCGGGGCGAAGACAGGAGCGGCGGCGGGCCTTGATGAAGTAGCGAAACTCGTAACAGCCTCTCCCCAACCAACTCCCCCTCCTCGCCGGTGCATGGCGCAGGGGCAGCGTCTCGGCAAGGCTTGACGACAGGAGTTCAGAATTATGACGTCGGCCTGCGGCCTGGTCACCGAGCCGCTGCCGGCCGTCGCGGGTTCGGATGCTCGGGGCTTCCTCGTCGCGGAGCGCGTCCAGCATGCGCGCGCACGGCGTTGACCTCGCCCATGCGCGCGGCGACCTCGTCCGGAGTGAGACGGGTCGACCGCGGTCGACTCGTCGGACGGTTGCCCGGTCCCGCTCTCCGGTGGCAGCGGAAGACCAGGGCGCCGACTCCATGGCCCTCTGGCACGGGTACGGCACGGCCGGGCCCACCGCCTACCGACCCGGCCGACGGCGAAGGGCCGACTCCCGGGGTTCATCCCTCGCAAGCCGGCCCTTCCACGTGCATCGCCGCGGGCGGCGTTGTGCCCCAGGCAGGATTCGAACCTGCGACACCGGCTTTAGGAGAGCCGTGCTCTATCCCCTGAGCTACTGAGGCGGGGGTCTGTCGAGGCACCTGCGCCGGGGCAGGTGTGATCGGCCGACGGCAGACAGACTAGCGGATTCGGCGGGCGGGGATCGTGCCCGGCGCAGGGAGCGCGGGTGTCGGGGGGTGACGGGCGGTCAGGCCGGTCCGGGCCCGCGGGTGGGGTCCGGGTCGGTATTCTGGCCGCACCCGAATGTCTGGTTCGACAGATTATGAGTGGTTAAGTGCGGATCGTACGACAATATGCGGTCTGGCTGGTTCCCTCTGTCGTCACCCTGGTCGTCTGCCTGGTGGGGATCGGCGTTCCCGAGCTGTGGCGCGACGAGGTGTCGAGCTGGAGCGCCTCCGGCCGCTCCCTCGGCGGGCTGGTGGGGATACTGGGCAACGTCGACGCCAGCAACGGCGCCTCCTACCTGCTCCTGCACGGCTGGACGGGCGTGTTCGGCGACGCACCCGGGGTGCTCCGGTTCCCCTCCGCCCTGGCGATGGCGGGCGCCGCCGCCTTCACCGCGCTGACGGCCGAGCGGATGTTCGGCTCGCGCACGGCCGGGCTCGGCGCGGGGCTGCTGCTGGCGACCGTGCCGCAGGTCTCCCGGTACGCGCAGGAGGCGCGGGCGTACGCGGTCGTGACGTGCGCGGTCGCGGCGGCCGCCTGGTGCCTGCTGCGGGCGCTGGAGCGGCCCGGCGTGGGGCGGTGGGCGGGGTACGCGGTGTGCACGGCCGTGGCGGGCACGTTCCACCTGGTGTCGCTCGGCTGCCTGGTGGGCCAGCTGCCGCTGGTACTGGCCGCGGCCCGCAGGCCGGGCTCCCGGCGGGTGCTCCGGCAGTGGCCGGTGGCGGTGGTGGCCGGGGTGGTGCCGACGCTGCCGGTGGTGGTGCTGGGCCGGCTGCAGCGGGGGCGGCAGCTGTCCTGGCTGACCGCGCCCACCGGGCGGGAGCTGCGGTTCGTCTGGCAGGAGCTGTTCGGCTCGTACCAGGTGCTGTACGCGTTCCTCGCGCTGGCGGCGCTGGCCCTGCTGTGGCGGCCGTTCCGCGGGCCGGCGGTGCTGCTGCTGGGGATGGCCGCGCTGCCCGTGGTGGCGGTGTGGGTGGTGTCGCGGGCCGGCTCGACCGCGTACTTCCTGCCGCGCTACCTGCTCTTCACGCTGCCCGCGGGTGCGGCGCTGGCGGGAGGCGGCATCGGCGTGCTGGGTGCGCTGCTGCGCCGGGCCCGGGTGCCGGCGGTCGCGGCGGTGCCGCTGGCCCTGGCGGCGGTGGTGGCACCGGCGGCGCTGGGGATGGACGTGCAGCGGTCCCTCCGGACGACGGCCTCGCACACCGACACCGACTACCGGGGCGCCGCGGAGCTGGTGGCGGCCGGCTACGCGCCCGGGGACGGCCTGGTCGCGGCCGGCGGCGACCTGAGCTGGATGATGGTCGGGCCCGCGCTGGACTACTACCTGCCGGACGCCGTACGGCCGCGGGAGATGTTCCTCCGGGAGAGTCCGGTCGTCGCGCACGACCTGTATCCGGTGGAGTGCCGGGTGCCCGCGGCCTGCATGGGTGACGAGCGCCGGGTGTGGGTCGTTAGCATCGGCACGGGTGACGATCCGTACCAGCGGCTCCCGGCCGGGCAGGCCGGGGCGCTGCGGGCGGCGTACACCCCGTCCGAGGTGCGGCACGTGCCGGGGCTGACCGTGGCGCTGCTGGTGCGCCGGTGAGGCCCCGCTCCCGTGCCCGCCCCGCACCCGCACCCCGTGTCCGCAGCCGCGCCGACGTGCGCCCCGCACCGGCGCCGACGCCTCGAAAGGCTCTGACGTGACTGCCCCTGAGGAGAGCACCTTCGCCGATCTCGGCCAGGTGCTGGTGATCATCCCGACCTACAACGAGGCCGAGAACATCGAGCGGATCGTCTCCCGGGTCCGCACCGCGGTCCCCGAGGTCCACGTACTGGTCGCCGACGACAACAGCCCCGACGGCACCGGCGATCTCGCCGACAAGCTCGCCGCCGAGGACGGCCACGTCCGCGTCCTGCACCGCAAGGGCAAGGAAGGCCTCGGCGCCGCCTACCTCGCCGGCTTCCGCTGGGGCATCGACAACGGCTACGACGTCCTCGTCGAGATGGACGCCGACGGATCCCACCAGCCCGAGGAACTCCCCCGCCTGCTCACCGCCCTGCGCACCGCCGACCTCGTCCTCGGCTCCCGCTGGGTACCCGGCGGCAAGGTCGTCAACTGGCCCAAGTCCCG
>NZ_BPRL01000044.1:0-100603 GCF_045862635.1 Kitasatospora sp. NE20-6 | reverse complement strand
CCGGAGTCCCTCCCGTCACGATCCGCGGCCGGACAGGGGCCGCAGGGTCGGGCGGGACTCGGCGTGGAGCCGCACCCGGCGGGACAGGTGCCGGTGCGGCTTCGACTCGGCCAAAGCTGCCAGAGCGCCCGCCCGCCGCCAAGGCCCCCCTGCTACGACCCGCCGTCGTAGTGGAGCCGGGCGTCCCGGGCCGGGAATACACCCCCCGGCGGTAACCCGGTGCGGTCGCGGCACCGTCCCCGCGGGCCCGCCGCACCGCCCCGCCGCACCGCCCGGCGGCCGGTCCGGCCGCCGCCCACAGGCACCCCCGCCACCCCGGACGGCCGGCGCGGTGAACACCTACGACGCGCCGTCGTAGCCGCCCCTGCCGTGTGAGCACCCTCACCGGCCCGAAGGCCCCAGTGCGGCAGTGCGTCGACGGCACACCACGGTGCGTTCCGTGACCACGGTCTCAAAACGCCCGGCAACCACCTCGCACGACCCCGCCGCCGCGTTCCAGCGGAGCCGCGTCGCCGTGCGCCCGTGGCCGTGTACGAAGGCGGGGCGCGGCGAACGCGGCCCGGGACGAGCGTGCATGGAGCGGGCGCCGATGTCAGAGCGCTGCTTCTCCCGGGCGCCGTGAGGCTCGTAGCTCGGCGTACACCGACCAGCCCTCCGCGCCCCCACCACCACGCCCACGCCGATTACCCGCCCGCGGGCGGCCAGCGCCACCAGCGAGGCGACCAGCACCGTGAGGAAGGCCGCCGGCGTGATCAGGTGGAACTTCCCCAGGACGATCAGCACCAGATAGGCCGCCCCCGCGACGGCGAGCAGCCGCCATGCGTAGTCGGAGAGGCATCGCAGCCCCGCCGACGCGACGGTGCCGCGGCTCTCCTCAAGGCCGGCCACTGCTCCCCGGAGTCCCTCGACGTGGTCCTGCGGCTGGTCGGTCACCGCATCTGCCCGGAGTGCCAGGGCTGGGGCCGGACCACGCACAACGACGACGACGGCGGGAGCACGGTGCGGCGTTGCCGGACCCGCGGCCGGTCCGGAACCATCCCCCGCCTGCCCAGCCAGTGACCCCGCCCGGAGCACAGGATCCCCGCCCGCACCCCCACCCGCTCCGGCCGCGCCCCTGCATCCGCTCACCGCGCAGGAGGCCACCCGTGGCAACCCGCCCGCCCGTGCTGACCCTTCCGCAGCCGTGCGCCTGTGTCACGCCACAGCGGCAGACTACGGCGACATCTCCGGGCAGTCGGTGTCCACCCAGGTGGCCGTCAGGTCGCGGCAGGTCACGGTGAGCGTGCCCGGACGGAACGCGATCTCGTGGGTGCATCCGTGTTCGTGCGGCAGGATCTCGTCCAGGACCACGGTTTCGAGGTTCGTCCACTCGGGACCGTCGGGAGCGTCGACGTCGAAGGCGGAGACACCCGTGTAACGGATGACCAGGTCTTCCTCGTGCTTCCAGCAGTTGTGCCGGAAGCGGAGTTCGATCTCGTTGCTCTCGTGGTTGCCCGGGCCGCCGAACCGGACGAGTTCGAGGTTCAGGTCTTTCACGCATCGTTTGCCGTGGAAGTCGTAGTGGTCCGTGTCGGCCGCGAACGAACGGGCCCCGACCGGCAGGGTCTCGACGAACGAGGGAAGCCGTTCCAGGTAGTTGATCGGGCTGATGACCCCTGTCAGCTCGCCCAGCCTCGCGTTGAGGTTGACGTACCGCATCTGCCGTTCCTTCGTCCCCCACTCACCTCGGCGGGCTGCGGTTATCGTCACACGGCATGACGTCGTGCCGCCGTTCGATTTCGCCGTGAGGCGGTCGAGATGACCGCTGCAGGATCCGTTCGTGCTCCCGCGGGCTGGGGGGAGCAGGGAGGTGTGCCCTGCGGCCGGCCGAGGACGGCGAGGTACCGCCAGGCTGTCCGCAGCGTTGACCGGTTTGCCTCCCCGGCCGCCGCCGGCATACCGCCTGGCACACCGCCAACGCGTACTACTCCTGTCTGACCCCCGCTCCGGCCCCGTCGGTGCAGCCCCGTCACCGGCGTACTCCACACCCGACTGAACGCCCGCCCCGGCTGAACAGACTCAGGACGGTGCCACCCAGGGTGCCTGGGCCCTGGGCGGTCGCTGGTTCTGCTGAGCGCCACCGGCAGGCAGGATGCTCTCGGCAGGCGCCGTGACTTCTTCCGAACCGCGGGTTGTCGGAGGTCTGGGCGATGATCGCGGGATGCTTGTGATGAGAAAAGGCGCAGTCGAGCTGGCCGTACGCCCGTCGCAGTCGGTGATCAGCGCGACGGTGGCCGACCTTCACCGGGGCGGCACCTTGATCCTGGAGCGCGTCGAGGAGGGGCCTGGCGACTGGTACGTCCAGGTCTGGATACGTGAGGACAACACGTTCCAGCTTGAACACCGGGACGGAGTGCCGGCCGAGCACTACCAGACGCGGACCGTCTCCCGTGACAGGGTGGTTGCCGCCATGCTCGGCTGGGCGAAGGGCGATCCCAGCTGGAGAGATCCCTTCATGTGGAACAACATCGGCTCGTGGTTCGAGAGCAACGGTGAGAGCGACGACTGACGCGCTCGGCCCTGCCGGCAGAAATGTTGGTGCGGACTGGTACCACTTCACGGGTGCCCCTGCGTCGGTCATGTCCGTTGGAGTGGTGGATCGACGGCCACTCGGTGATCCAGTTTCAGGTTGGGCAGTGAGCGCGGTCGGGATGGTCTCGTCGGGGGTTTCTCCCTCGATCACGTGGAGGCGGCAGCGGCCGAGGCTCTCGGCGCCGATGCAGCGGCGCTGTTCGGCCCGTTCGTCGCCCTGCTCGGCCAGGACGGCGCCGATCAGGCGGATGGCCGAGCTGCGGTCGGGGAAGATCCCGACGACGTCGGTGCGGCGACGGATCTCCTTGTTCAGCCGCTCCTGCGGGTTGTTCGACCAGATCGACTTCCGGACCGTTCCGGGGAAGGCGGCGAAGGCGAGCAGGTCCTCGCGGACCTTCCGGGTCAGCGGGTCGACCCGCACGAACGTGTAAGGGCCCTGGTCGAGGGGACGGTCACGGAACTCGGCGACCCGCTCGTCCAGGTGTTTGGCCATCTCGGACACCTGGGACTTCGAGAGCTGGGTGACGCCCAGGCTCTCGGCGAGCTTCTCCACCCGCCTGGTCGAGACGCCGAGCAGGTAACAGGTGGCGACGACGCTGACGAGGGCCTGCTCGGCCCGGCGGCGGCGCTCCAGCAGCCGGCTGTGGAAGTACGAGCCGGAGCGGACCCGCGGGATTGCCAGGTCGATCGTGCCAGCGCCGGGGGTACCCCCGGCCGAAGGCTGGGGGAGTGTCCCAGTCCCGATGACGGTATCCGTTGGGGGAGTTGACGCGGTCCTCGCCCGGGCGGCCGTACTCGCCGCCGCAGGCCCGGTCGACATCGGCGGACATCATCGCCTCCGCGAAGGTCTTCACCATCGCCCGCAACAGATCGGGACTCGCCGAGGCAGGGTTCTCCTCCAGCAGGGCGGCGAACGGCGCACTGTCAGGTGCGGTCATCGTGTCGGTCTCCTCTTCGTGACGTCAGACATCTCGAAGGATCAACCGGTGGCCGTCTCACGTTTCCAGACGACATCCGCTACCGGGACGAAACCCCTGGAACGGGTGGAACCCGTACACCACTTCCCTGGAGGCAACCACTGAGTATCCGGCGGCTGAACCTCAGACTGTCCGAGCGGTGGTGCGGATGCCCCGAGTGCCGACTCCCTCCGGACGACCCACAGATCCCTCGATGTGGGTGGCCGAGGAAATGCCATGCTCGCAGTCTCATCGGGCCACTACGCTGCCGGAATGATCCATCCGTCGCCCCGACCGCTGACCCTCGAAGCCGCCAAGGACCTCCAGGGTCTCCTCCGTGCCGAGATCGGGCCGGGTCTCAGCGAGCAGGAACTCGATGAGGTCGAGGGCCGGTTCGGCTTCCGCTTCTCGGCGGACCACCGGGTCTTCCTGTCCGCCGGACTCCCGCACGGATCGCCGAGCTGGCCGGACTGGCGCCATGGTGACCCCGAGGATCTGCGGGAGCGCCTCTCCTGGCCGGTCGAGGGTGTGCTGTTCGATGTCAAGCACAGCGGATTCTGGTACCCGGCCTGGGGCGCGAGGCCCGCCGAGACGTCGGACGCGCTACGGATCGCACGAACCGAACTGGCGACCGTCCCGCAGCTGGTCCCGGTCTACAGCCACCGCTACTTGCCCGGAACGGCAGGTGAGTGGGGTCATCCGGTGCTCTCGGTCCACCAGACCGACATCATCTATTACGGGGACGATCTCTCCGGCTACATCCAGCGTGAGTTCACCAGTCGGTCGAGTGGGCATTCCCGGGTTCGTGCGACGGTCGGCTTCTGGTCGTACATCGTCGAGGGCTGCCCCGAGACCGCGTTCGCCACGCCGCACGATCCCTACGCCACGACCCCGGCGGAGGCGATCGAGCACCTGCGGATGCTGGCGCTGGAGCGTCTGATCGGGCGCCAGGTCCACGACGACCAGTTGGTCCAGGCCGGGCTGGTGGCGCTGGTGCTCGATGTGGAGGCGCCGTCTCTACCACTGCTCGCCGGCCTGCCGCACGACGAATACGGGCAGGCCTGCGTGCTCTTCGAGCAGGTGCTCACCGAACTGGGTCTCGTCTCGGGTCTTCCCGCCGACGACACGGACCTTCCGTGGGAGTCCGCCCGCTGGGAGCTTGTCCGCTGGTGGCTCAGGCTGATCGTGAACGGAAGCATGGCACCCGCAGCCGGTGGTGGCGTGATCGCGTACGACGGTTGGGGTGTGCTGGCCCGGCCCAAGGCACTGAAGCCACTGGTCGGCCTGGTCAACGGCTGGGAGGCGAACGAGCGCAGCCCACGCAAGGAGATCGCCGACGCAATCGTCACGGAGGCCGAGCGGCTGATCGCCGGCCCATGGCCCCCGCGCACGGACTGATCCCCGATCCTGGACACGCGGTCATGTTCGAAAGGGACCGTTGCCCTCCTCCGGCACGAGCGGTTCGGGAAGGACCGGGGGCCGTTCCGCCGACGGATGCACCTCCCCTGCCCCACGCTCGCCGGAACGGGCGGTCAGCCTACCTGGCCCGGCGTCCGTGCAGTCACAGTCACAGCCTTGGGTCGGTCGTGCCCGGAGACGGTACCGACGGAGCCGGGCCGCACCTGGCACCCGGCTACGGCATCGTGGCGGCGACGCGCGGCGGTGCCGCACGGAGACCGCCAGGCCGACCGCGCACTGCACACGATCGTGCTGGTCCGCATGCGTCACGACCCGCGCACCCGCGACTACGTCGCACGACGCACCCGCGAAGGACTCAAGACGAAGGACATCTTCAGATGCCTCAAGCGCTTCGTCGCGCGAGAGGTCTACCACCACCTCACCAGCGCATTCAGTGGCACACCCGGGTCGTCTCCTACAGCTTGACGATCTATGGAAGCTTCGGAGTCAAGCTGAGACTCCCGCGGCCGGCCGGCCGGCCGGGCCGGGCCTGCCCTGGCCGGGTGATGGGCAAGTCGGGTGGGCGGTGATTCCTTGGTGAGCTGCTGACCTCGAAGGCGTACGAGGAGCCGGCCAAGCTGCTCATGGCGCTGCGCTCGCACGACGCGGCCGGCGGGGAAGGTGTCGCACGCGGAGAAGGAGCTGCGGAACGTGGCTGCGGCCGCGCAGTTCCCGGGCTTGGGAAAGACACCTGAACGTGCCGCGCAAGCACAAGGAGCCGTTGGTGCTGGACGACGGGAGCACGGTGGAGGTCGGCCTCGGGCTGTTCGTGGCCAACAGCCGCAGCAGACGCGCCGACATCCCCACCGACCGTGCCGCACAGCTCACCGAGCTCGGGATGCGCTGGAAGTAGCGGCACGGGGTGGAGCAGGCGAGGGGGTGCAGCGCGGAGTCGGCGCCGCGCCCCCTTCCGCACGGCGTGGGCCCCTGTCTGGAAGCGACTTTCGGCGCCCAGACGATTGATCATGTCCTGCATCGTTCGACGCACTGTCCGCAAGGACAGGCCCGGCTTGCGGCCGGCGGACCGGCCCGTGCGGCCATGGTCCAGCAGTGGAATGCCATCGGGGCGCTGTTGCGCCTGGATGCCCGGCCGGGCACCGAGCACGCCGCGCGCTTCACGGTGTCCGGGGGCCTGCGGGATCAGGGCTCCTGATGCTGTCCAGTCCTTTGCGGCTGTCTTGTGCGATCTTGTCGATGTTGTGTTCGCGGGCAATGGTGAGGGCTTGTTCCCAGCAGTTTCGAGCCTGGTCCAGGTTGCCGAAGTGGGCGTGGGCGCGTGCGGTGGTCTCCAGAGCGTCTGCGGCTGTGTCATGGTCTCCGATCCGTCTTGCGACCGCCAGCCCTTCGTCGAGTGCCGGGAATGCCTCCTCCGGGCGCTGGAGGGCCCTCAGGGTGTCACCCAGGTTGACGAGAGTGATCGCGATGTAGGCGAGCTGTCCTTGATCACGGAATCTGGCCAGCAGCTGCCGGTACATGGTTTCGGCTGCCGCCGCGTCCCCGGACTCCAGTCGCAGCCCGGCCATCGCGGAGAGGATCGGGGCATCGGCCTCGTCACCGTTCTCCTGCGACAGTTGGAGGGATCTTTCGAGAACGGCGAGGGCCTGTCCCGGTCGGCCCGCCTGCTGATGGGCCAACGCCAGATTGCCGAGGACTTTGGCGAGCATACGGGTGTCCCCGAGGGCTTCGAGCAGGCTCTCTGCGGCTTGGAGGTGTTCCAGGCACCCGTCGGTTCGGAAGGCCATTCCGTGGGCGGCACCCAGGTGGTTGTGCATCACGGCCTGGCCTCGCAGGTCCTGGTGCATGCGCGCGACATCGAGGGCCTCGGTCAGACATTCCACCCACTGTCCGTCCCACCAGCAGCTGTGGCCGTAGTCGAGCATCGCGCCGGCCGTCCGCCATGCAAGATCCGGCTGTGGGCACTTCGCGGCCTGTCGGATGACCGCCTTGAGGGTGGGCAGCTCGCGTGTGTACCAGGCGAGGGCCTCACCCGCATCGGCGAAGTCCGGCAGGGGGGTTCCGGTGTTCGGCTGGGGCAGGCGGGCATCCTTGAGGGCGGTGACGGCGCTGGCGTGGTGGGTGGCGGCGCAGTACCAGGTGAGCAGACGCAGGAGTGCGGCGTCGCGTTCGCCCTCGGGTTCTTCGGCGGCTGCCGTATGGGCTGCGAATTCGCCGAGCAGGTCGTGGAAGCGGTACTGGTCGTCGCCGCAGTCCTGCAGGAGATGTGCGTCGACCAGGACATCCAGGAGGTTGAGTGTCTGCTCCGGCGACACGTCGAGGAGAGCGGCGGTGGCCCCGGACGAGAGAGGATGCGCCGACCAGAGCCCCATGAGGCGGAACGCGCGGGCGGCTTCGCGTTCCAGCGGCTTGTCGCTGTTGCTGAGGGCTTGGTAGCTCATCAGGAAGACGTCGTGGACGGCCAGGTGGTCGGCGGTCAGCACCTGCAGGCGGCCGCCGGCCCGGGCGAGGCGCTCGGCGAGGGCGTTCGGCGTCATGGTGGCCCGGGTGGTCAGGCGTGCGCCGACGATTCGCAGGGCGAGGGGCAGTCCTGCGCAGGCATCGAGGATCTGTTTGGTCGCCGCAGGGTCGGAGGTCAGCCGCTCGGGACCGCAGACGGCGGCCAGGACCTGGTGCTGCTCGATCGCGTTCAGGGGCTTGAGAGCGATTCGGGCAGGGCCGGGGAGCCCTGCCAGGGTGTTCCTGGTGGTGACGACGACGGTGCAGGAGCCGTTGCCGGGCAGCAGGGGGATGATCTGCTCGGTGTCGCGGACGTTGTCGAGGATGATCAGGATGCGGCGGTCGGTGAGGGTGGTCCGGTAGAGGGCGGCCCGGTCGTCAGTGTCCTGGGGCAGGGCCTGGCCGCCGGCCCCGAGGTCGGTGAGGAAGCGGGCCAGCAGATCGTGTGCGCTTCGCGCGGCGCCCGTCCCGAAGCCCCGCAGGTCCGCGTAGAGCTGCCCGTCCGGGAAGGCGTCCCGGAGCTGGTGGGCGGCGCGGATGGCCAGGGTCGTCTTCCCGATACCGCCCATGCCGGAGATCACCACCACGCGCGGGGCCCGGTCCGTGACGGCCGGCCGCAGCAGCGCGACCAGCGTGTCCAGCTCCGTCGTGCGGGACGTGAAGTCGGCGATGTCCGCCGGGGTCTGCGCCGGAACGTTCCGGGACGGTGCCGTGGTGGTCACGGGGGGCGCGGTCGGTGGTGAGGTGTCGCCGGGTGGCTCGCTGGACACCTGGGCGGGGTCGGCGCCCTCACGCAGAAGTGCGGGGTCGGCGGTGAGGATCTGCTGGTGCAGTGCGTGCAGGGCAGGCCCGGGGTTGATGCCGAGCTCCTCGGCGAGGCGGGCGCGGAGCCGGTCGAACAGCTGGAGGGCTTCGGCCTGGCGGCCGCCCCGGTAGAGGGCGGTCATCAGCTGGGCGTGGAAGGCCTCGTGCAGGGGGTACTCGATGATCCATCGGCCGAGTTGGGTCGCCGCCTCGTAGTGGTGACCAAGGTGCAGCTGGGCGTCGAAATGCCACTCCAGTGTCTGGAGGCGGGTCTGCAGCAGGTGCTCCACCTCCGGCTCCAGGGCGCGAGGGAGCGGTAGACCGGCGAGGGGACGGCCGCGCCAGAGCGCCAACGCGGCGGCCGTTTCGGCGCTGACGGTGGGCCAGTTGTCCTGGATGTGGGCGATGCGCGCGCGGCGGACGTGGGTGGTGAAGACGTCACTGTCCAGTTCCCCGTCACCGACCTCCAGCAGGTACCCGTACGCCGTGGACCGGAGCCTGGAGCCGTCCGGTCCCAGCACCCGACGCAGGCGGGCCGCATGGTTGTGCAGCGCCGCGCTCGCGGTCCGGGGCGGGCTGTCATCCCACAGGACGGCGCTGAGCTGGTCGGTGGTCACCGCACGGTTGGGCCGTGTGAGGAGCACGGCCAGCAGCAGTCCGACCTTCGGGCCGGTGACGACCCGTCGGGTGTCGCCCGCCTCCACGGTCAGAGGTCCCAGCAGCCCGAACCGCATCCCATGCCCCCACCCCGGCCTGTCGGCCTGTCACCTACAGGTGATCCACCTGACAGTCGAATGTTAGCCAGCCGTTAGGCCGCAGGGAAAAGATCAGCACGTCAGCCCGGTCGAGGCGGCTGCGGCAGCGGGCCGCGCCCGTGGGTACCGGGCGTGGTGGCTCAAGGTCTACAGGTAGGGTGACGATGGGTAGGAAGCGCCTGTCCGCAGAGGTGCCGGCCAGGGCCACAGTTCCGGTCCTGATGCCGCGACACACGACGTTCCTGGGTTGATCTCCGGACACAGGGCCCAGGACTGTTCCAAAGTCACGGGTTGATGGCATTGATGCCGGTCAGCGCCCTGCGGCCGTCCAGCGCGATGACAGAGCCGTCAGCATTGCGGTCGTCGCAGAGGCGGGTTGACCATCAGGGCGGAGCTGCTTCATCCACCACCCCGGTCAGCGCCATCGCTGCCCGCCGGGGCTTCCCCCCGGTGCCTCCGCCTTCAACCGGGTGCTCCGCCAGGCCTGCCGGATGACTCCCCCCGAACTGCGCCACCAGGCCGGTGTTCCGACCGTGAGGTCTCTTCGTTCAGGGGATTGTGCGAGATGGTACTGATGATGTCCTCGGCCGGTATACCGGCAAAAGACAGATTCGAGTGGTTCACGGATATTGTCGCCAGCGCGCTGGCGCCCACGCAGATCAGCTGCGAGGAGCCCCGCGAGTTCAGGGCGGAAGCCTCGGCGGTGGACCTCGGCCCTGTGCAGCTTTCGGAATTCTCGTACGGGCCGCTGCGGTCACGACGCACGCCTGCGCTCATCAGGAAATCAGACCCGGAGCAGTACCAGTTGGCGCTCGTGACGGGAAGCCCCATGTGGATATCGCAGCGCCGTAACGATTCCGGACTGATCTCCGGCGACATGGTCCTCTGGGACACCTCCCATCCCTACGAGGCCGGTGCCCCTGACAGTGGCGATCCGGTCCGGGCCGTGATCCTGCAGATCCCCAAGAGTGTCATGCCGATCCGGGCCGAAAAGATCGACCGGCTACTTGCCCACCGGATACCCGGCGACACCGGTGTCGGAGCGATACTGGCACAGCTCATCTCTACCCTGAGATCCAACCTGACCGGCTGTTCCGAACACGAGCGCACCCGCCTGGGAAGAATAGCCGTCGACCTCACCTCCACATGCCTGGCCCGGAACCTGGACTCCTACGACGACCTCCCCGTCGAGTCGCGATCCGCATCCCTGATGGCCGAGATCAACGACTTCATCGACGCCAATCTGAGCGATACGGAGCTGACACCGAAAGCCATCGCGGACCACCACAACATTTCACTGAGCCGCCTGCACCTGCTGTTCCAGGGCGAAGAGGAAAGCGTCGCGGCCTCCATCCGCCGCCGCCGGCTCGAGCGCTGCCGCACCGACCTCACCAAGGCGGAGCTGCTCCACCACCCCGTCCACGCCATCGCTGCCCGCTGGGGCTTCCGCAGTGCCCCCGCCTTCAACCGGGTGTTCCGCAAGGCCTACCAGATGACCCCCACCGAACTGCGCCACCGGAAGCAATGAGCAATTTCAGAACGGCCACCGATCGGGTGACGGCTGGGCGGTCGTGGGTCGGGGAAGAACGGACAGGGCTCCCGGGCAGTTGAGTGAGACATCTGACGTCTCAAGTCTTGTGCCGGGTAGCCCTGGTGGTCACCTGTCCTGCCGCACCGGACCTGCCGAGGCCGATCCGCCGGCGCACCCGCCGGCGCGCGCCTGTCCGACGCGAATTGTCGTACAGGGCTTGGCAGTACCCGTCAGGGCGCGGAGCCCGCCGCCCCGGCCGGGCCGGAACCCCGGACCCAACGCGGAGGCCAGGTCATGTTCCGGGACACGGCGACGCCCGGGATCCCGAGCGTGGCCCGGGCGCACCGGTGGAACTCGTTGCGCGCCCGCCGGTAGGTGGCGAAGGCCGCGGCCCACTCGTCCGGATCTCCCGGCGCCCGGCCACTGCTCATCGAACTCAGGTGCCACACGGAGTGGTTGAGTGCCGTGACGGCCGTCATCGTGTCGGTGTCGGTGAGCAGCCGGACGGTCTCCACCATGGCGATCCGCCGGTCCTCCGCGTCGTCGAGCAGGGCCAGGTTCTGCGCGGTGGGCTCCAGCGGCGTGCCGTGCGGCGTCAAACCACGGTGGCCGGCCAACCGGTTGGCGATGGCCACGATGTTCTTGATGGAACCGGCGTAATCGGAGTACGCGGCCAGCCGCCGTTCGTCCCAGCGCACGTCGAGCTGCCGACGCCAACGAGCCCGCTCCGACAGGGCGGTGATCATGTACGAGGCACCCGCGCCGACCACCACTCCGACCAGCGCGACGATTTCGGCCGCCATGTCCCCAGCTCCCTCCGCTCCCCCGCGCGGCGGATCGACCGCACCCACCGAGGGTGCCACGACGGAGCTCGGCCGGACAGCTCCTGGGTTCTGTCCGGCGGATCATGTGATCGCCTCGCGCGGACCGTTGTGCCGGTCGTGGGACGGGGTGATCTTACGAACGACGAGCGGGTGCAACCGGCACCACATCTGCCGGAGGCCGGGCGCCGGGGCGGACGTGGGGCTGATCACCGGACGGTGATCAACGGGATCCTGTTCCGGGTCCGTACGGGCATCCCGTGGCGGGACCTGCCGGAGCGGTTCGGTAGATGATGGAAAACTCCACCCCGTGCCGGGCCCACCAGCACGCTGCCGGTGCACCGTGCAGAACGCCCCGGATCCCAGAGCGTAGATCAACGCCCCGGCAGCACCGCTCCGACGAAGGACTCGATCGGTCCCGGGGCGTCTGACCTCCAAGACCCGCTTTGCCGGGGAAGGCGGCCGCCGTCCGCTGGCCATGCTGATCACGCCCGGCCCGTCACCGGACCGTCCCGCTGTGTCAGTCGCGGATCTGGTGCTCCACCCGGTGCCGCAGGTAGTCGTCCGGATGCGACCGGGCGATGGCCACCGCCTCTCCCACCAGGTGCTGCAGTTCCGGAGGATAGGCGGACAGCCGGAGCGGCAGGACGGGGAGGATGCAGCGGCGGACCTCCAGGTGCTCGTTGCCCACGAACTCCTGCAGCGCCGCCTCGCGCCACTCGCGTACGGCCACGGAACCGTCGTCCACTTCCGCCCCGGCCCCGCCCGGCCCCGCCGGTCCACGGCGGGGGTGGTCGAGCGGCAGAGCCGTCCAGTACCAGGCCCTCGCTGCGCCCGCCCGCTCCGTGTCCGTGCCCGTCCGCAGGTGGTCGATCAGCCGAAAGCGCACCCGCCGGCGTCCGAACGCGTTCAGGGCTGCCTCGACGAACCACCGGTTGAAACTCGGGTTCGGGTCGTGCACGGCCGCGCGTATCAGCACCTCGAAGGACGCCTCGGGGAAGGCCGTTGCGTCCTGCTCGCAGGCCTCGCGCAGGGCCGCCCGGACGCGGTGGCCCCACCTGCGGTCGTCGGAGCCCGGCACACGTACGACATCAAGGCCCAGTACCCGGACCACATCCGTCAGGCACCGGTGGAAGGGGTCGCTGTCTGCCGTCTCCGGCACCGGCAGCGCCATGAAGACGGGCGTGCCACCCGTCTCCTTCCCGTCCATTCCGTTCTCGTCCACGGCCACTCGTTCCTTCCCCTGACTCCCCGGCCCGCCAGCGTAGTCCGGGAGAATGCGGACGGTCCGGCGCACCCACCGACTGCCGCCGGCCGCCGTGCGGCCCGCAGCTGCCGGGGCGGGCCCGAAAACGGGTTGTCCCTGCTGTCGGGAGTCGGCACGATGAACCCATCGCGCCACACAGACCCAGGAAGGAGCGCGACGTGAACGCCAACGCCTGTGTCCGGTCGTATCAGCGCTCCTCAAGTTCCCCCAGCAGCGGGACGTCCTCGTAGTGCGCTGACCGGCCTTGTTGCCGGGCCGCCCGGGGAACGTGTCCCCGCCCGGGCGGCCCTTCTGTTGTTGCCGTCCTCTCGTGCCGGATGGTGCAACGGCAGCACACCTGATTCTGGATCAGGTGATCGGGGTTCGAATCCTCGTCCGGCAGCGCAGTACGCCTGGAGAGTTGGCCGAGTGGTAAGGCAGCGGCTTGCTAAGCCGTCGTCGGGGTCGCACCCGCGCGCGTTCGATCCGCGCACTCTCCGCGTAGCACGGCACAGTCATGGAGGAGCCAGCCGACAGGCGGCGCCGGCCTCGGTCCTGAAAACCGTTGGGGTGCGATGAGCACCCGTGTGGGTTCGACCCCCACCTCCTCCGCCAAGGGCGAGCTGGGCATGGGAGAGCCCAGGGGCCTGTAAAGCCCCCGCTTCGGCTGTGGCGGTTCGACTCCGTCCTCGCCCACCACCATCAGCCCCGACGGGCCGGCCGCCGGGGTCTTCGCGGGGTTGTCCGTACAGGCCGGTGCCCTTGCGGGAGGCGCCCGCGCCCGCCGTGGGAGACGCCTCCCGGGCGATTTCCGGCCTCGGTCGGCCGCTTCGTCGGAGGGCCGCGTGGGGTGGTCGGCAAGATCACCGGCAGGCGGTGCCGGGGCCGTCGGGAGTGAGCGCGGGGATGCGCCGGTGAGTTGATGGACGAGGAAGCCGGAAGAGGAACGGGCACGGTGGGTGCTCGACCCGCTGGTGGGGGTGGGGCCGTTGCGATTCGGGATGAGCACGCATCAGGTGGCTGCCGCGCTGGACGGTGAGGCGCCGGCCGCCCACTACTGGTACCCGGAAGGCCTCCCCGCCCTGGCGGCCGTGACCGTTCACGGGCGCACCGGCCCCCAGGCCGACCTGGGCGGTGTCCGGCTGACCGGTAGGCCGGTCTCCGAGGTCGACACGGAGGTGATCCGGTACACCGAGGACCACGGCCTCGGCTGGATGGTCTCCGGCGACGGTGGTCCGGGGCCGGAGGAGTACAACATGTACGTGCGGGCTACCAGGGCGGGGGACACCGTCGTCAGCGGGGCCCGCTTCTCCGCACCGGACCGGGAGGACCGCGGCTGACGCCACAGGACGGCTCGATCTCCTCGACGTGAGCATCTTTCGGTCAACAACCGTGCTGACACTGCTGCTCGTTCGCCCGACGGATGCCGCGGGCCGGAGGACGTCGCCGTGGCTGGCGATGAGGCCGAACGCCCCGGGGCACGGGGCGCGGGGGCACGACCGCATCCCGGGACCGCCTGACCGTCCGTCCGCCGGTGGAGGAGGAGTTGGCCTGTTCACGACCCGGGACACTGTGCGATGCGGCATGATCCCAGCGTGAGCGAGTGGTGGATGAGGCGCAGGGACGGTCTGCTGGCACAACTGGCATCCCTGCTGACGTACTTCGGCGCGGACCCCGTGGACGACCCCGGCATCGGCGAACTCGCCCGCACCGCGGTCACCCTCGCGGGGGAGTACCGGGACAGCGACCGGGGCCCGACGATCCGCCGTGCCGGCGTCCTCCTCCAGGAAGCCGCCACCGAACTGCACACGGCCGACCGCTTCCGCGGCACCCTCCTGCCCCTGGTCAGCCGCCACCTGCGCCACGCCGCGGCCCTCCTGCGGCAGGCCCGCTCCTGCCTGGAAGCGGCAGCCGACCCGGCCGCCGGGGAGCGCCCGCACACCGGGGCGGTCCGGTAGAAGGCGTACGGGGTACCCGCGCCTGCGCCGTCCCACCGGCAACGTCCTCCCGCGTCGGCCGCCGGTGCCCAAGAACCTCGTTCGCCCTGCACCGGACCCGTTCCCAGCACTGCCGGACGCTCCACCGCCGGATCTTCTCCGCGGCCAGCCGGAGCGTGCTCTGCCCTGGAATCGGCACCGTAGGGCTTCCCGGCCGGCGCCGCCGGGCCCGGGCGGTGCCCCGTACCGTCCGCCTGGCGGGCCGTCAGGGTGTCAGGGTGTCAGGCGGTGGTGTCGCCTGTGATCCCTGCCAGTTCGTCGGCGGATTCGGGGGTGAGGCGGTAGAAGCCCTGGAGGCTGATCGAGTGTTCGAGGCGGCCGTCCGTCACGTGCTTGAGCTGGCGGGTGCGGCCCCGGCGGTTGCGCCAGGTGAGCTGGGCGAGGAGGTCGCCGGGGATGGGCTGGTCGAAGCGTACGGGTGTGGCCTCGACGTGTACGGCCTGCGCGCCGCAGCCGCCGGCGCCGAGCATCGACCAGTCGCCGTGCCCGGGGAAGGCGGGCTGGTCCCAGTTCGTGGGGGCGGTGCCGCAGCACGCGCCCCGCTCCAGGTCGGTGATCCGCATCCGGCTCACCACGTGGACGACGCCCCGGTCGACGTGCACCGCGTACACGTCGTCCCCGGCCCGGGCGCCGGACCAGGTGGGCAGGGAGGTGTGCACGCCGCTGAAGGCGACCGGCGGCCGCCGGTCGGTGCGGCCGGCGCGGCGCAGGGCGCGGCATACGTCATGGGTCCACAGGACGGTGAAGGCATCAGGCACACCGTGATCGTAGGAACGGGCACCGACAATCCCGGCGCGTAGCTGTCCGGGCCGCTCGGGGGCGTGGCCTGCTCGCGCTGGCAGCGGAGCAGGATCGGGTTCTTGGGCCGGTCCGGCGCCGGTGTTCGTGGTGTGGCTGCTGTGGTCGTTGCCGGTGGCCTGGTCCTGGGCTGTACCGCCTGTGCGGGGGCGGGCGGAGACCGGGCCGCGATCAGTGAGCAGGACCTGGTGGGTGACTGGGCGAACGCCCGGGGCGCCACCGTGCACCTGGCGGCGGACCGCACGCTCACGGCCGGGCACTTCGACCGTGGGCTGCACCATCATCTGCTGGCGGCGCCTCAAGAAGGCCACGACGCGATCGGGTCCGGATCTCTAGGGAAGATCTTCCGGCCCTGTACGAGGGGCAGTTGCGCTGATCCAGGTGCGTGCCTTCTCCATGGCATGGTCGAGGGGGGCGAGGAGGGCGGGTTCGGTGGGGACGATGCCGTCGTCGCCGAGGACCGAGGCGAGGCCGGTGCGGTGGAGGAGGGCGGCGAGGGGTGGTTGGACGCCGGCGAGGACGAGGCGTCCGCCGTGGGCGTGCAGGGTGGTGGCGTAGCGGCGCAGGAGTTTGAGCATGGCGGAGGAGGGGACGTCGGGGGCGGTGCGCATGACCAGGACGAGGACCGCGTTGCGGGCTCCTTCGACGCGGGGGAGGCGGGTCTCCAGGCGGGGCAGTTCGGCGAAGAGGTTGGTGCCCTCGTAGGCGAGGACGGTGACCTGGCCCGGGGGCAGTACGGGGGGCGGGGGCGCGCCGGTGGTGGCCCAGACGCCGTCGGGGCGGCGTTCCAGGGCGACCAGTTCGGCCTGGCGGGCGGCCTGGACGCAGTAGAGCAGCAGGGACAGCACCGCGCCGATGACGATGGCCTGCTGGAGCGGGAGTTGGGTGGTGGCGGCGAAGGTGATCGCCATGGCGGCGGTGGAGAGCTTCGAGGTGTGCCGGACCAGGGCGATGTCGGCGCGCTTGCCCCAGATGAGCTCGCCGCCGATGATCAGGATCAGGCCGCCGATGACCGGAATCGGGATGCGTTCGGCCAGCTTGCCGGCGACCAGGACGACCAGGGCCAGGAACACCCCGGAGATCACCCCGGCCCAGCGGGTCTTCGCGCCGGCGCTGGCGGCGACGCCGGTGCGGGAGAGCGAGCCGCCGGCGGGCAGGGCCTGGAAGAGGCCGCCGCCGAGGTTGGCCAGGCCCTGGGCGGCGAAGTCGCCGTTGACGCTGGAGCGGCTTCCGTCCGGGTTGGGCATGGACGGCGCCACCCCGGCGGCCTGGGCCAGGGCGACCAGGGCGACCGAGAGTGCGCCGCCGACCAGGTGGGGCATCGCGCCCCAGTCCGGCAAGGACAGGCCTGGCAGCGCGGCGGGGATGCGGGCGATGCCGCGCACCAGTTCCACGTCCGTGCCCAGGACCGCGACCGCGGCGCTGACCAGCACCATGGCCACCAGCAGCGCCACCGGCTCCAGTCGGCGCATGGTGCGGGCCAGGGCCCACACGGCGATGGTCGCGGTGGCGACCAGGGTGGGGGCGAGCTGCCAGTGGCCGACGCCGGCGAGCCAGTTCCCCAGCTGCAGCAGCTTGTTGTGGCCGGGCGGCTTGTAGCCGGTGGCGTCGCCGAGCACCCCGGTGACGATCTGCAGGGCGATGCCGGTGGAGAAGCCGGTCATCACCGCGTTGGAGACGAAGCTCAGCACCACGCCGAGGCGCAGCGCGCCCATGAGCAGCATGACCGTGCCCACCAGGACGGTGAGCGCGGCGACCGTGCCGTCCGTGTGCGGATCCAGGCCCGCGTCGGCGATGACGCTCTGCCCGGTCAGCGCGATGGCGCTGGTCAGGGTGGTCACCATGAGTACCGTCGGCGCGGTCAGCGACCCCAGGACCGGCGGCACCACCCCGGCGTACAGGCCTGCCACCGGGTTGAACCCGGCGATGGAGGCGTACGCCATGCCCTCGGGGATGCTGAACAGCCCGGTCACCGTCCCCGCCGTGACATCGGCGCCGGTGGGGCGGCCCCAGCGGATCTGCGCCGCTGCCGCGCGGAGACGTGCCGCCGGGCCTGCTGCCCTCGCCACCGTCAGGGGGTGACGATGGCGAAGGACTTGTCGGGCGTGGTGACGTAGGAGAGGAGGCGGCCGAGCACCGCGGGGTCACCCTCGTGCCGGATGCCGTCCAGGCCGCTGCCCGCGAGCAGTCCCAGGAGCTGCGGTTTGGTGAGCGTCAGCGTCAGGTCCACCGGGGCCTCGACGGTGGTGGCGCGGTGGGTCAGGGCGCCGTTGCGCAGGGTCAGGCGGTGGCGGTGCCCCTCGTCGGTCAGGTCGAGGTCGAGGGTCAGCGCGTCGTCCCACGCTTCGGGGCCGTCGATGCGCACCGCGAGGGAGTCGAGCAGCATGTCGGTGGTCAGTGCCATGGCCATGCCGCCGCTGGTGTCCAGTTCGATGGTGCCCGGGCCCTGGCGCAGTTCCACCGCTGCCATCAGGTAGAAGTTGCGCCACGGCCCGTTCTCGCAGCCGTGGCCCAACCGCTCGTAGACCCCGGCCAGTTCCTCCCTGGCCTCCCTGGCCTCCTGGTGCTGCGGGGCGGCGAAGACCAGGTGGTTCAGCAAGGTGGCCGCGAAGCGCAGGTCGTCCTCGGCGGCGTAGGCGCGGGCCTTGACCAGGGCCGCCTCGGGGCCGCCGGCCAGGTCCACGTAGCGCTTGGCCAGCTCCACCGGCGGGTGTTCCCACAGGTGGGCGGGGTTGCCGTCGAACCAGCCGAGGTAGCGCTGGTAGATGGCCTTGGTGTTGTGGCTGAGCGAGCCGTAGTAGCCGCGCGCGTGCCAGGCCTGCTCCAGCGCGGGCGGCAGCTGCATCTCCTCGGCCAGTTCGGGGCCGGTGAGCCCGGAGTTGAGCATCCGCAGTGTCTGGTCGTGCATGTAGGCGTACAGGTCGCGCTGCTGGGTGAGCATCTCGACCACGTTCTCGCGGCCCCAGGTGGGCCAGTGGTGCGAGGCGAAGGCCACGTCGTAGCTGTCGCCGAAGAAGTCGACGGCCTCGTCCAGGTAGCGCGACCAGATGCGGGAGTCGCGTACCACCGCCCCGCGCAGGGTCAGGATGTTGTGCATGTTGTGGGTGGCGTTCTCCGCCAGGCACAGTGCGCGCCGCTGCGGGAAGGAGAAGTTCATCTCCGCCGGGGCCTCCGTGCCGGGGGTGAGCTGGAAGACGATGCGCACACCGTCCACCGTCTCCTCCTGGCCGGTGCGGGTGACGTCCACGGTCGGCGGGATCAGCGAGACGGTGCCGGTGGAGGTGGTCATCCCCAGCCCGGCGCTGACCTGGCCCTGCGGCGACTTGGGCAGCCGGTCGCCGTACATGAACATGGCCCGGCGGGTCATCGCGTTGCCGGCATAGACGTTCTCGCTGACCGCGTGCTCCAGGAACCCGGCCGGTGCGATCACCGGCACGCCCCCCTCCTCGCCTTCGGCCAGCACACCGCGGGCCCCGCCGAAGTGGTCGCCGTGCGAGTGCGTGTAGACCAGACCGGTGACCGGCCGCTCGCCGCGGTGCTCGCGGTAGAGCGCCAGCGCGGCGGCAGCGCACTCGGTGGAGATCAGCGGATCGATGACGATCACCCCGCGCTCGCCCTCCACCAGCGTCATGTTCGACAGGTCCAGCCCCCGGACCTGGTAGATCCCCTCCGTCACCTCGTACAGGCCCTGCTTCGCACACAGCTGTGCCTGCCGCCACAGGCTCGGGTTGACGGTGTCAGGGCACTCGCCCTTGAGGTAGTCGTAGGCGTCGTTGTCCCACACCACCCGCCCGTCAGCGGCCCTGACCACCGCGGGTACCAGCGCCCCCAGGAACCCTCGGTCCGCGCTCTCGAAGTCGGTCGTGTCCTCGAACGAGGGCAGCAGACTCACGCGTCTCTCCGCTCAGCAGCAACCGGGTACGTCTTTCCTGGCAGTCTGTGGCACATACGCCGAAGGCGCATGACGAGGCACCCGCGGGCACCGGCATCCGCCCGGTCGCGGTGGTCCTGGCTCCGCCCGGGCTCACCGAGCGCCACGACAGCTCCACGACTGAGCTCACTGCTCATCCATGGGCCCGGAGGGGCCGTGACCGAATGCCGGGGCACGGCGCACCCCGGGTGATCACCTTCCGTGATTCCGGCTCCACCATCGGTTACCGTGTCGGCGGGCTCCTCGTTCACGCGCCGCAGGACCGACCGAGAGTGGGTGAAGCATGCGGACTGGCATTCCCCGCCGTCAGGAGCACGCCGGGACGCAGCCGAGAATCTGGCGCAACGCACTGTCACCGCAGGACTGCCGCGCCGTCGTCGAGGCCATGGCCGGCTCCACCGCCGTCACCGGCCCGGTGCTGCGCCGCAGCACGGACGTGGTCGACCTGAGCATGCGCAGTTGCTCGGAGCACCTGCTGGCGCCGGACCGGACCGGTCCCGTCATCGCCGCCATGCGGGAGGTCGCACGGAAGGCGCTCGCGGACGGACGATGGCCACGGCTCTCGCTGGACGGCCCGAAGTTCTGCAGCTACGCCCCGGGCGGTCTCTTCCGCGCCCACCGGGACAGCTCCGACGACCCGCTGGATCCGGCCGTCGTACGCCGTCGCAGGCTGTCGATCGTCTGCCTGCTGAACGACTCGACGCCGCGGGACGGCCTCCCGTCCTTCGACGGCGGGGCGCTGGTCGTCCACGTTCCACGTCCCGACGGCACCGTGGAGCCCGAGAACATCCGGCTGGAGGCCGGCTCCGCCGTGACCTTCCGCTCCGATCTGCTGCACGAGGTCCGCCCGGTGCGCACCGGCGTGCGGTACTCGGCGGTGGCGTGGCTCCACGACGTGGACGACAGCAGCAGCGAGGAGCAGCGATGAACAACCTCCACGGCGAGCCGAACGACCGCCTGGAACTGCGGATCACCACCGACCTCCTCGGCGAGTACCGGCCGGAGCTGGCCCTCTTCCTGAGGCAGCGCGGCCTCGGGCACCTGCTCGACGAGGTCCTCGTCCCGCTCACGGCGAGAGCCCGTACCAGGGCCGTCGTGGCTTTCGACGAGCGTCCCTGGCCACCGTCGGGCATCGGCGCGAGGACCCTGCGCGGCGTGGCGGTGGCGGTGGTCGGCGACAACGGGCAGGCGCTGCTCACCCCGTCGTTCCTCTCCGTGCGGGACACCACCAACGTGGGGCTGGCGGCGGCGATGACGAAGTTCCTGTTCGAGGACCTGACGGGCGCGGGCGTGGACTGGGTGTCCCTGTTCGTCAACGAGCGGTCCGCGGTCGTCTCCGGCGAGCTCGCCGACATCGGCTTCGTGCCCCGGCAGGCCCAGATCCTGACCGACGGGACCGAGTTCAAGGCCCACGCGGCGAGCCCGGCGGCGGCGCTGAAGGAACTCGGGCTGGACACCGTCCGCCTCGGTGACGTCCTGGCCCTCGATCTCGACCGGGCCCGGATCTCCCGGCTCACGGGGTTCCACCTCGCGCTCGCGGCGGGGATCGCACCGCACTGGGCCGGCGACACGCGGTGGGCCGAGGTGTTCCCCGGGTTCGACGAACTCCTCATGACGCTGCCGCCCGGCGGCATCACGGGCACTCCCGGACCCGCGATCGACCTCGGGGGCGAGCCCGCCGCGTGACCCCGGTCCTCGACGTCTTCATCCGGTCCTACCACCGCGACCGGCAGTGGCTGGACCTTGCACTGCGGTCCATCGCCCTGTTCGCGTCCGGCCACCGCCGGGTCGTCGTGGTCGTGCCGCGGTCGAGTCTCGGACGCATGGAGCCGTCGGCGATCGAGTCGGCGGGCGTCCGTCTGCACACGTGCCGCGACTACGCCGACGACTACCTCGGCCAGCAGATCACCAAGCTGAACGCGGACCGCTACACGGACGCGGACATGATCCTGCACCTCGACTCGGACCAGGTCTTCACGGCGCCGTGCGAGCTGACGGCCCGCCTGTTCGACCACGGCCGGCCGCGGATGGCCTTCGAACCGGACGGCACCAGGCCGGAGTCGGACGGCTGGCGGCGCTGTCCGACCGCCTTCTACGGCGAACCGGTCCGGCCGGACCTGACCGCACCCCCGCCCCTGGTGGTTCCCCGGCACGTCCACGCGGGGGTCCGCGCCCACTGCCGGGACGCGCACGGCCGGACGATCAGCAGCTACGCGCACGCCGCCGGGTTCGGCGGGTTCTGCGAATTCGCGCTGCTGCGCGGCTTCGCCCTGAGCCGGGAACCGGAGCGGTACTCCTGGGTGGACACCGCCCGGCACGGCCGCCTGTTGCCGGAGTGCCGGAACTTCTGGAGCCGCTCCGTGACGCCCGCCTCGGTGGCCGCCGGCCTGCCGCCGGAACTGACCGCCGCCGGCCCGCAGCCCGTGCCTCCGGCGGAGCGCTGACGCCGGCATGCGTTCCTCGGTCCCCGTCTCCGTCGTCGTCTCCGCCTACCAGGAGGGCGACCGCGTCGCCGAGACCGTCCGGTCGGTGGCGAGCGCGTCCGTGCGGCCGCGGCAGCTCGTCCTCGTCGACGACGGGAGCACGGACGGCAGCTGCGTACGGGACTGGCCGCCGTGGGTGCGGACCCTGCGCGGAGACCACACCGGTGTGGCCGGCGCCCGCAACCGCGGCGCACGGGCCGCGGACCAGCCGGTCCTCGTCTTCCTCGACGCCCACTGCGCCGTGGACGACGGCTGGCTGACCCCGCTCCTGGCCGCGCTGGACCACGCGCCCGACGCGCTGGTCGGGCCCGCGGTGCGGGACGCCTCCGACAGCCGGTTCGTGGGCTGCGGGGCCGAACTCGTCGACCCCCTGCTGGCCTACCGCTGGCACCCGGTGGCCGGACCCGGACCCGTCGAGGTCGGGCTCCTCCCGGGCGGCTGCCTGGCGGTCGCCCGCGACCGCTTCCTCGCCGCAGGGGGCTTCGGGGGCTTCGGAGCCTTCAGCGGGTTCGGGCTGGAGGACGTGGAACTGGCACTGCGCTGGTGGCGTGCAGGGCGCCCGTCGCTCGGCGTCCCCGGTTCCGTCATCACCCATCGCTTCCGGACGCTCCCGCCGTACCGGCCCGAGCAGCAGCCGTGGCTCGAGAACATCCTGCGCACCGGGCTCCTGCACCTGCCGGGTCCGCAGCTGCGGGCCTCCGTCCTGGCCTGCGCACGCTTCTCCACCTTTCCCGGAGCGATCGCCACCGTCCTGGCCGAGCCCTGGGTGGCGGCCCAGCAGCGGCTCCTCGCCACCGAGCTGCGGCCGACCGCCGACTTCCTCGACCGGTGGGCCCCCGGGGCCTTCCCCTGCTGAGGCCGTTCTGCCGACCCGGCTGACGAAGGCCGCGCCGCCACCGGCCTCGGCGATGCGTCCGTGGGGTCGCTGCCGCCCTCGCGCCGAGCGGCGCATCGGGGGCGGTCGGCATCCGCGCACTTCGGTTCGGCCGCGCCTCGCACCCGACGATCACCGCCGCTCGACGTGATGGACAGTCACCCCGGCCGCCGTGATCGACGCGTGGGCCGCGCTCTCCCCGCCGGCCCGGTGCGCGCGTGCCGAGCCGGCCGGTCCCGAACGCGGACCCGCACACACGCCGCGCCCGGCCTTCGTCTCCTGGCCTGGTGAAACCCGGGCGACAGGCCGATCCGGGCCTGTTTATGATCACCCGGCCGATGGTGTTGCCGGACAGTGGTGGCCGCACGGCGCAGCCTGAGGGAGCGGGACAAATCGCCGGCATGGCACAGTTCCTCCCCACCCGTACGACCGTCCTCGGCCACCCGGCCGTCGAGTACGTCGACCACACGACGGTCCTCCGCACCGGCGGGAACGGGAAGGTCACCACCGGCGGCGCACTCGTGCGCCATGTGATGGTCGCCCAGGACCCGGCAGCCCCGGGCGGCCCGAGTCTCGATGTTGCCGTCTTCCGTCAGGACGCCGGATCCCCGGACATGTCCGCGGTCCGGCGCCTGGCAGAGACCCTCTTCCCCACCCTCGCCGGCTGGAGCGCCGCGCGACAGCCGCCGGGTGCCCGGCCCTTCCCGCACTCCTGATCGGGGGATTCGGCCCCGGAAGAATGATGTCGATCATGGAGAGCGCGGGGAAGAAGCCGCGTCCTCGCCGCTCTGTCACTGTCCCGGCCCGCTCACCCCTCTGGCGCGCCGGGCCGCGCTGCGCCGCTCCCGCGGTCCCGGCCACTGCCCTGAAGTCCGTGTCCTGCCTCGTCCGGCTCCTCGTCGGGGCCTGGCGAGGTCCTGCTCCCGGACATCTCCTACGCGACGTCAGGTCGTGTCATGAGGGGCGATCGCACGTGCAACTCCAGGCTGGGGCCGGTCAGGGGCAGTGTGCTCCACGTCGCCGTCGCGGTCCTGGTGCCGGCGTCGACGACCAGCCTGACCCGGTGCGGGGTGGTGATGACGTAGAGGTCGGCGACGAACACGCTGCCCTGCCAGGCTCCGGCCGCGACGACCGGCCGGCCGAGCGGGGAGCTTTCCCGCCATGCGCCGTGGCCGACCTCGACGTCGAGGAGCGGCCCGAGCCGTACGAGCCACCCGCCGTCGGTGGGACCGACGACGACCGTCGTTCCGTCGGGCAGAGCCGAGGCCTCTGCGGAGGCGTCCAGTCTCGCGTCGACCGAACGCTCCGGATCGGCCGCACCCGGCACCGGCGGCAGTGACAGCCGCTGCAGCCGATCGGCGAGGATCCCGTCGTCCTGGGCGCTTCCCGCCCGGCCCACGCCGGGCAGCAGGCACTCCCACATGGCGTCGAGCACCTCCTGGGCGTCCCCCTGGGCGGTCACGGCGACCACGAGGTCGTGCGACGGGACCACCACGCACTGCTGTCCGAAGGAACCGTGACCGTGGTATCCGTGACGCGACCTCCAGAACTGGTAGCCGTACCCGCAGGAGAAGTCGGCGTCGTCCGATCCGTCGTCCTTGAACGGCAGGCAGTCGATGTGCCGTCCGGTCGCGAGTTCCACCCACTCGCGCGGGACGAGCTGCCGGTCGCCCCGGCGGCCTCCGCGCAGCAGCAGTTCACCGAAGGCGGCGACGGCCTCGGTCGTGAGGTGCAGTCCGTGGAACCCGAAGGCGGCACCGCTCTTCACCCGGTCCCATTCGGCGTGGTCGACGCCCATCGGCTTGAAGATGCGTTCGTCGAGGAACTCCGGGAGACCGCGGCCCGTGACCCGTTCCACCATGCGAGCCAGGATGTAGGTGGTCGAGTTGTCGTAGGTGTGCCGCGTTCCCTCGGCCGCGGCGAAGGGCAGGCGCAGGAAGCCCTTCACCAGGTCGTCGGGCTCCAGTTCCCAGGCCTCGGCGAGGCTGTCCGCGGGGTGCCCGGCCGTCATGGACAGCAGGTGGTGGACGGTGATGCGGCCGCCTTGCTCCGAGACGTCGGCCGGGACGTGGTCGGGCAGGACGTCCACCACCCGATCGCCCAGCGAGAGCAGCCCGTCGGCGATCGCCAGCCCCACGGCGATCGACGTGAACGACTTGGTCAACGAGTAGAGAAGGTGCGGACGGTCGGCGGAGTAGGGCGCCCACCAGCCTTCGGCCACGACGCGGCCCCGGTGCACGACCATGATGGAGTGACACTCGACGGACCGTGCTTCGAGACGGTCCAGCAGTGCGGTGATCGAACGGGACGAGATCCCCGAGGCGGCCGGTGCCGAACGTGGCAGCAGGGTGTGCTGAGAAGACATTCCGACTTCCTGACAGATTCACGTGCCCCGGCCCGGCCCGGTGCCGGTACCGGCAGGGGGCTACCGCGTCGGGAGTGCGGCCTTCGCCGGGGCGATGACGTCGCGGCCGAAGCGCTCCATCTCGCTGTGCTGGGGCGAGAACTGGAGCAGCATCAGGTCGACCCCCGCCTGCTCGTAGGCCTCGATCCGGGCGGTGATCTGGTCGGGGGTGCCGATCAGGTCCGCGCGCAGGCCGCGGTTGGAGACGCTGTACTCCTGCAGGGAGATCTCCGACTCCAGGTGCGAGCCCTCCACGAAGTCCCGGTAGGAGGCGTACGCCTCGGGGGAGGAGCGGACGTCCAGGATGCGGCGCAGCTCGTCCTGGGCCTCCTGCTCGGTGTCGCGGCAGATCACGTAGCCGGAGACGCCGAAGGTGAGCGGCGGGAGGCCGTGGGCCGCCCGGCGCCCGCGCATGTCGGCGATCTTCGCGGCGATGGTCTCGGGCGGGTCGCCGTGCATGACGTAGGCGTCGCCGCGGGAGGAGATCAGGTCCTTGGCGGTGGGGGACTCGCCGCCCATGTAGACGGTGGGCCGGCGGGTCGGCTTGGGCTCCATGACCGCGCCCCGGAGGTCGTAGAGGGCGCCGTGGTGGGTGACCGTCTCCTCGGTCAGCAGCCGGTGCAGCACCTCCAGCCACTCGGCGGTGCGGGCGTAGCGGGCGTCGTGCACGTCGAAGGGGACGCCGTACTGGGTGGCCTCGTCCTTCCACCAGGAGGAGACGACGTTCAGGCTCAGCCGGCCGGGGGCGATCGTGTCGAGGGTGGAGAGGGCCTTCGCGGTGAGCGCGGGCTGGTGGTAGTTGGGACGTACGGCGAGCATGAGTTCGAGGTGCGTGGTGACCGCGGCGATGGCGGGGGCGAGGGTCCACGCGTCGATGCTGGGGGCGCGGTGCCCCTTGATGTCGTTGAGGTTGAGCTCGGCGATGAGGGTGAGGTCGAAGCCGTGGTGCTCGCCGGCGACGGCGAGGTCGCGCAGGTAGGGCCAGTCGACGGACATGCCCTCGTCGGGGACGTTGCGCAGCCAGCCGCCGAAGATCGGCATCCAGTACCCGTAGCGCATCAGGAGCCTTCCTCCTCGGTGATCAGCCGCTTCAGGAGCCGGGCGACCTGCCGTGGCCCGGAGCGTGGCGCGGCGGCCTCCACCTCGGGGTTGTAGTTGGTGTTGGTGTTGACGTCGTAGGTGACCAGGCGTCCGTCGGCGGTCTCGATGAACTCGAAGCCGGCGACCTCGATCCGGTGCCGGCGGGCGAAGTCCAGGTACTGGCCGAGGACCGGGTGGTCGAAGTCCTTGCGCAGGGCGAACAGGCCGGCGGCGAGCGGGCCGCCGTCGACGGCGCAGGCGTCGGCCGGGCAGAGTTCGAAGCCGCCGCGGGCGGTGTCGGCGGTGAGCGCGTACACGACCTCGCCGTCCACGATCTCGACGCGGGTGATCTGCGGTTCGGCGGCCTTCAGGTACTCCTGGAGCAGGGTGATCCCGTCCACGGGCGGTTGGTGGCCGGGGTCGTCGAGGTGGTCGGCGAAGGCGTCGACGCTCTCGAAGAGGGCGACCCCGAGTCCCTTGCCGCCCTGGTTGTGCTTGGCGATGAAGGGCGCGGGCAGCGTGGCGGCGGCCGCCAGCAGGTCGTCGCGGCCGACGACGGCCAGGGTGCGGGGGACTTCGATGCCGGCCGCGCGCAGCGCGGTGAGCTGGTCGACCTTGCTCATCTCCAGCTCCAGCACCCGGCGGCCGTTGACGACCCTGCGGCCGTGCGCTTCGAGCCAGTTGAGTACGGACCGGGTGTGGTCCTTGGCCAGTGCGTGGCCGCGGGTGTGGGCGGAGGCGCTCATCCGGGACCAGAAGACGCCGGGCGGCGGCTCGGAGTCCAGGTCGAGCACGCCGGCCCCGAGCAGCCACGGCTCGTGGTCCACGCCCTCGGCCTCGAAGGCCGCTGCGAACGGCGGGTACCAGTCCGGGTTCTCGTGGATCACGTACGCCTTCATCCGGTGTGCCGCCCTCCGCCGAAGTGACCGTGACCCGAGGCTATCGCACGTGACTTCGTGCACCCCCGGCCGGGCCCTGCAGCACCCTCGACGACTGCCGGCCCGGCTGTGCCGTTCCCGCCCGGTTCGCGCGGGCACCCCCTTTCGGCGTCGCGCCCGCGCGCCCACCGGCCCGGCCGGGCCTGTCTGCTGTCGGGGGCCCTGTCCGGCGTGCCGGGTCCGGCCTCCCGTCATCGCAGTCCGCGGCGCATGCCGTGGAGGGCCGGGCGGTGTGCTGTCCGGCCGGCGCTTCGGCCGCGTCGTGGGCGCCCTCGTCGAGGCCGGCCGGGCGGCCGGAGGGCCGGGGTCCGGCTGTGGCGGCAGCCGGGCCATGGGGCAGGATGGCAGTTCGTTCGGAATGCGTACATCCGCTCCATCGCGGCTGCGCACAACACGACCTGACAGGCGACAAGGTGACGACACAGTACGCACGGCGGCCGGCGGCGGCCCGTTCCCTCGCCCTCCACGCTGCGGGGGCGAGGCGGTGACCCGGGACCTGGTCCTGCACGACTGGATGGTGGCCGGCATCGCGATGGCCTCCGGCTGTGCGGCCGGTCTGGTGCTGCGGGCTCTGATGAAGTGGCTGGGCAAGCACGCGAGCAGGACCAAGTGGAGCGGGGACGACATCATCGTCGACGCGCTGCGCGCCATCGTGCCCTGGGCGGCCGTGATCGCCGGGGCCGCGGTGGCCGCTTCGGCCCTGCCGCTCACCGCGCGGATCGGGGGGCTGGTCGACCAGTCGCTGACGGCCGTGCTCATCGTCGTCGCGACGCTCAGGGCGGCCCGGGTGGTGGCCGGGCTGGTGCAGTCGGTGGCCGCGTCCCGGACGGGCGTCGCGGCGTCCGCGACCATCTTCGTCAACATCACCCGCGTCGTGGTGCTGTCGATGGGTGTCCTCGTGGCCCTGGAGACCCTCGGGGTGTCCATCGCCCCGCTGGTCACGGCCCTCGGCGTGGGCGGTCTCGCTGTCGCGCTGGCGCTGCAGGACACCCTCGCCAACCTCTTCGCGGGTGTGCACATCCTCGCCTCGAAGACGGTCCAGCCGGGTGACTACATCCGGCTCACCAGCGGGGAGGAGGGGTACGTCGTCGACATCAACTGGCGCAACAGCGTGGTGCGCAACCTGTCGAACAACCTGGTGATCATCCCCAACGGCCGCCTGGCGCGGACGAACATGACGAACTACTCCCAGCCCGAGCAGAAGCTGTCGATCCTGGTCCAGGCCGGGGTCGGCTACGACAGCGACCTGGAGCACGTGGAGAGGGTCACCCTCGACGTCGTCGACAGCGTGATGGCCGACGTCAGCGGTGGCGTGCCCGACCACGAGGCCGCCGTCCGGTTCCACACCTTCGCGGACTCCAGGATCAACTTCACGGTGATCCTGGGCGTCGGCGAGTTCAGCGACCAGTACCGGATCAAGCACGAGTTCATCAAGCGCCTGCACCAACGGTACCGGACGGAGGGCATCTCGATCCCCGCGCCCACGCGCACGGTCTCGCTGCAGCCGGACGGGGCGGGCACACCCTCGCCCCTCCCGCCGATTCCGCACCAGTGGGAAGCGTCGTCCGAGGTGCTGGCGGACCGGTGACGGCAGTCGGCGCGGGGGCCGGCTGCTGCTCCGGCAGGCGGCGGTGCCGCAGGGCGGCCTGACGGCACGTCTGCCCGCCTCCCGGGCGTCGTCGGTGTCATCAGTCGCCGCCCTCGGCGTGCTGGGCCTGCGCCGCCGCCGCGGCGCGCAGTCCTGATGCATGCTCCGGGCGGGCGCCACGCCGGTGCTCGCCCGGCCCGGCCACCCGATCCGCCCCGGCCCGGACTCCACCTGCGGTGATCCCGCCTGTGGTGATTCGGCTCACGGTCCGGGGCACGGCGCCCGGCCCGCCTGTGACAGCCGCCGCGACGCTGCGAGCGACAAGTCCCATGGCGGGGAAGAGGGTTGAGAATGTGCCCCGAAAGCGCACAGATCCTGCCGTTCGTGCACGTTGTTGCTGGTCAGGGCGGTGACGGCCACCCCAGGCGCCGGTAGGTTGTGCCGGTGCGCACACCGGAGAGCCGTCGCGAGCGGACCTGCACGGGTCTGCTCGGCGCTTCGGCGTCCCTGCTGCTGGGCATGGTGGCGCACGTTATGGCCGGCGGGGACCTGCCCGGACCAGGTGTGCTGTGCGGCCTGTTCGCCGCCCTGCTGGCCGTCGGCGTGATGCTGCCCGGGACACGGGACCGCCGGTCGTTCCGGAGCACCGTCTCCGTGCTGGCCACGGCCCAGTTCGCGCTCCACCTGGCCCTCGACCGGCTGTCGATGCCGGCTCACCCCACCGCCCTGACGACCACTTCCGCGTCCGGTCATGGCGCCGCGACCGGGACGTACCTGTGTACGAGCGACGGCCTGTCCGTCGTGCCCGACACGATGCAGATGCCGCCGGACATGGACATGGGCTTCGGCCCCGGCGTGATGCCGGACCCTGCCGGCGGGGCTCTGGACGCGGCCGGCACGGCCGGACCGATGCCGCACGGCATGGGGTGGGCGATGACGGTCGCGCACGCGCTGGCGACGTTCGGCACCGCGGTGTTCCTGCTGCACGGCGATCGGGTCCTGCGGCGGCTCGCCGCCCTGGTGGTGCGCCGCCTGATCCTGCCGCTGCTGCGATGCCCTGTCCCGCAGCAGCCGAGCGCCCCGGTCCGCGGCGCACCGGCCGTCCGTCTGCACGCCGTGCTCCTGGCCCGGTGCGTGCCCGGAAGAGGACCGCCGACGGTGGCCCGGGCCTGACAGCGACACCCCTTCATGCGGGTGCGCCTCGGCCTGCCGTCCTCGCCCCGACCGGGTGAGGCGTCCCCATCGGCCCCTTGCCGCGCCCGCCGGCCATGTCCGCGTGCGCGGAATCCTCTGGAGCAGACATGTCCTCCACCACGGAACCCGTTTCCCCCGTCCTGCCGCCCGACCAGGTACCGCCCCACCCCGAACGGTCCTGGGCGGGCGTGCGGGCGCTGCTGGTGCGCCTGCACTTCTACGCCGGCGTGTTCGTCGCCCCGTTCCTGCTGGTCGTCGCCGTGACCGGCCTCGCCTACACCTTCACCCCGCAGCTCGACCGGCTCGTCTACGAGAACTGGCTGACCGTCGACCACCCCGGCGGCACCGTGCGCCCGCTGGCCGAGCAGATCGCCGCCGCCCGCCAGGCGTACCCGGACGGCACGCTCGCCGCGGTCGTCACCCCGCCCGGCCCGGAGGACACCACCCGCGTGGTGCTGTCGCTGCCCGAACTCGGCGAGAAGCAGCGCACCGTCTTCGTCGACCCCTACACCGCCCGGGTCAAGGGCGACCTGACCACCTGGTGGGGCTCCACACCGCTGACCACCTGGCTGGACGACCTGCACCGCAACCTCCACCTCGGCGAGGGCGGCCGCCTCTACTCGGAGGTCGCCGCGTCCTGGCTGTGGGTGATCGTCGGCGGCGGGCTCGTCCTGTGGCTCGGCCGCGCCCGCGGCCGCCGCGCCGCCACCGTCCGCGGTGTACTGCTGCCCGACCGCACCGCCCGCGGCGTGCGCCGCACCCGCTCCTGGCACGCCGCCACCGGCATCTGGCTGGCACTGGGCCTGCTGTTCCTCAGCGCCACCGGCATGACCTGGTCCCACTACGCCGGTGACCGCTTCGGCCGGCTCCTGGACGCCACCCGCGGCCACGCACCCGAGCTGAACACCGCACTGCCCAACGCCGAGCCGGGCGGAACGGCCGGCGGCGGGGAACACGCGGAACACGCCGAGCACCAGGCCGGCACCGCCACGGCCGACCCCGGCCCGGCCGACTTCCAGAAGGCGCTCTCCGTCGCCCGGGACGCCGGACTGAGCGGCATCGTCCAGATCACCCCGCCCGCGCACGCCGCCAGTGCCTGGACGGTGGCACAGAAGGACAACACCTGGCCCGTCCACTACGACCAGGTCGCCGTCGACACCTCCACCGGCACCGTCACCGCCCGCACCCGCTGGGCCGAATACCCCCTGCTGTCCAAGCTCAGCAAGCTCGGCGTCCAGGGCCACATGGGCGTCCTGTTCGGCCTCGTCAACCAGATCCTGCTCGCCGCGATCGCCGTCGGCCTGATCCTCATCACCCTCTGGGGCTACCGCATGTGGTGGCAGCGCCGCCCCACCCGGGCCGACCGCAGCTCCCGGTTCGGCACCCCGCCCGCCCGCGGCACCTGGCGCACCGTCCCCCTGCCGCTGCTCATCACGGGCATCCCGCTGGTGGTGGTGCTCGGCTGGGCGCTGCCCGTCCTCGGCGTCACCCTCGCCGCCTTCGTCCTCACGGACGTCGTGGCAGGCCTGGTGCGCCGAACCCGCGGCACCGCATGACCCCGGCGACATGGATCCGGCCCGCCCCACGCCGGTGGCGGCCGTCCCCGACCTGACGTCCCCGACCTGACGTCCCCGACCTGACGTCCCCGACCTGACGTCCCCGACCTGACGTCCTGGACCTGACGTCCTGGGGACGGCCGCCACAGCCGTCATCGAAATCCTGCGGGAACTGCAACTGCAGTTCCCGCAGGATTTCGATCCGTTCGTGGCCGTGCGACGGGTTCACGGCTTCCGCGGCCGGGGCGGTCCGGTGTGCGTGCCCGGCAGGCCTCGCCGCGGGAACCAGCCCTGCTGCAGCCTGCCGAGTCTCCCGTCATCGTGGTGGTGGATGGCCGTCAGCAGGGCGCGCTCACGCGAGCCCGCTGCCTTCATGGCCTCACGGCCGGGGTCGGGGTGGATCTCGCGCAGTTCGCCGATGAGTCGCTCACCGGCCGGGGTCAGGCGCGTCGGGGGTTCCCACTCGGCGGCGATGAACGTTGCCATGAAAGCGCACAGGACGACCGGCAGTCCGGACAGCCGTGCCACCACGATGCCGCCGGCCAGTGCACCCACCAACAGGCCCGCGGGGAGCCCCACCGCGCGGAGCCGGCCGTGCACCAGGCCGCTGTCCTGAGCACGGCGGCGCAGGTCGGTCACCATGGTGCGGGCCTCCTCGCGGTCCTTCACGGCCAGGGGCATCACCGGGGTGCGGAAGGTTTCGGCGAAGGCCGCGAAGTCGCGGTCCCAGGGGCGTCCCTGCGCACCGGTGTGGTGCAGGCGCCCCTTCTCGCCCCGGTGCACGTAGCCGTCCAGGGTCAGGGCCTCCACCGCGATCCTGAGCACCAGTGGCGGCCCGCCGCACATCAGGGCCAGCACCCCGACCGGCGGCCGGCCCGGCTCCCCGGCCGCGGGCGGCACCCGCTTCAGTACCGCCCACAGCGACCACGCCGCTGCCGACACCAGCACCCAGCCCACCGTCCACCACATGCGCAACCCCCCGGTCCGACACGTTCGTCCGAGCGGAGGCTGACAGCAAACACCGTGCAGAAGAAGTTTCCTGACGTTCCTTCAGTAAAATTCCGCCCGCGGGCGGCGTTCAGCAGGCATCGGGACGGCTGGCACCGCTGCCCCTGGCCGCCGTCCGGTGGGCGGAGAGCTGGTGTCCCCGGCTCCGCCGTTGTCAGGATTTGCCGCCGCCGGTACGGTCCTGGCCGGTCCCGTCAGCATCCTGTCCGGTACTGCTGTCCACGTCCTCGGCAGCCGGTGACTTTGCCTCGGATCTCCTGCGGCGGAGCTCGATGGCCACACACAGCACGGTGAACGGCACCGCCCATCCGACCGCCCCGAATCGGCCCAGCAGGATCCACACCACAATCCCGGTGGTGGCCGCCGCAACGACCGCAATCACGTTTCGCATGCGCACACCCCAACCGCCTGTTGTCCGGCTGCCGTTGCTCCCGCCCGCCCGCCATCGGGTGGCCCCGAGCGTCGACGCTTGCGGATACCGGTCGGGCGGCGACCGACATGCTTGTCGGCAGCCCTGTCCCGCGTCAAGCAGTCAAGATCGCCTGTCGGGCGACAACCGTTGACCCGTCATCGAAGTTCGGCCGCGGCTTCGGTGAGCCTCTGGAAGGACCGGAAGATGCCGGCGGGGTCGGCCTGGGCGGCATCGACGACGTCTGCGAAGTCGAGGTTGGCGATCGACAGGTTGGCGTGGATGTCGCCGATGCCGGAGGGGACGGTGCGGACCGCTCCGCCGTTCGCCTCGAACTCCTCGTCGCTCTCGCACTCCTCCCTGGTCAGCACGGCCACCGCCAGCAGGGCGTGGTCGTGGTCGTTCATGGTGACGCGGTCGGCCAGGTAGACGATGCTCAGGTCCTCGTTCCCGGAGAGTGCGGTGATCACGTCGTCGGCCGTCGCTCCTGCCCAGGCCGGATCATCGACGACGTGCAGGTAGGGCTCGACGTCGTCACTGTCGAACTGCCACGGCTTCGACAGCTCCGCCAGCACGGCCTGCCAGGCCGCCTCGTCGCCGAAGTCGGTTCTGATGATCAGCGCGGCGGACTCGTCGCGGTCGGCAACGGCGGGCAGCATCCTCGGGCTCCGGTCTCTACGGGGGCGTACGTACCACGCACACGATGCCAGCCCCCGCCGACAGCCGGTCGGACTCCGATGAGACCGGTCAACCGTCAGGCCACCATTCGGTCCCGGCCGGCCGTCGGCGCCCGCCCCGCCCGCCCCGGGGCGGTGGCCGCCGGCTCAGGGCCGTCCCGGCCGGCGCCGGGTCAGCCGGCTGCGCCGGTCCCGCGGTCGGGGTGGTGGCCGTGTTGTCGTGGTCCCTGGTGCGCCGGGTGCTGTGGCGTGTCACGTCAGGCCGGTGGTGCCTGCTTCTGTTCTCCGGGTGTGAAGGGGCCCGACGGTGGGGCCACGCACTTGTCGACGACGGTGTCCTTGGCGGCTGCCGAGCCTTCCAGGCAGAGTCGTCCGCCGTTGTCGCGCAGGTCGAGGAAGAACCGTGTGCTCGCGCCGGACTGCTTCAGGTCGTGGATGCGGTCGTCGGGGTAGCCGAGGTGGTTGAGGATCGTCCTGACCTTGCCGGGGGTGGGGTCCGTCAGATCTCCGAGTGCCTGGGCGATGCGCTCCTCGTGGAGGGAGGCGGCGCACCAGTCGCGGGCGTTCAGCTCCGCTTCCGGGCCGGCGGTGGGGGCGAGGGGCTCGACGTCCGGCGGTACGCCGACGCCGGGCGGCAGCGTGTGCGCGGGGCCGGCCGGCGGCCCCTGGGGCGGGGCGCTCGGGGGGCACGACTGCTCGACCATGCCCAGTACCTCGGTGAGGCCGGGCCCGGCCCCGACGGCGCCGGCGGGCGTGCCTGTCGGTCCGGCGGGGCCTGCCGTCCCGGTTCCGCACGCGGCGAGCGACAGGGTGGCAAGAGCGGTCATCGCGACCGTGGTCAGCGGGCGGAACGGGAAGCGGGCAACCGTGCCGGGCAGGGCGGGGCGTCGTGTCATGCGCCAAGTTTGTGATCAAGCTGCCCCTCCGCACGTGAGTACCCGTACTCACCTGCAGAGGGGCACTCGCTCAACTTCGCCGAGGCTGGTCGAACTCCGGTGAGAGGGGTCCAACCCGTATCGCCCGTACCGCTGTTCCGGCCGAGCCCGGCGTCGCCGTCGAGTCGGCGGTGTCCAGGCAGGCGGTGTCCGGGGGAGCCGTCTCCGGCCGCCGGGCCGCTGCGTTCCGGGCGGGGGAACTCCGCTGCCTCCGGCCCCCAGGACTCCTCGGGTGGCGGCCCGTCGATTCCCCGCTCATCACTACCGCTCAGGCCCCGGGCCGCGCCCCGCCCGGGGCGAGGGTTCAGCTGTTCCGTGGTGTCCGCTTCAGGGGTTTCGGTGTCGGGGCTTCCTTGGGGTAATCGGTGAAGGTGCCGGGTTCTGCCGGCAGAGGGCCGGTCAACCGGGCGGCGGCAAGCCCTGACTTCACGTCCCCTTGCCTTCACCCACCCGGGTCACCGGCGGTCGGGGCGGTGCGGGTGTGTGCGCTCTGCTCCCTGAGGTGGCTGTCCAGGGTGGTGTTCAGGTCGGTCATGAACGCCTCGAACTGTTCCAGGAGCTGGGGCGGGTAGTGCGCCATCGCGGTGTCGAGGCGGTGGGCGAGCGGGCCGAAGAACTCGTCCGCGCGTTCGTGGATGTGCCCGCCGCTGCGCAGGGTGACGATGCGCCGGTCGGAGTGTTCACGGGCGCGGGTGATGTGGCCTGCCGCTTCGAGACGGTTCAGCAGCGCGGTGGTGGCTCCCGTGGACAGGGAGATCCGCTCGCTCAGGCGGGCGGGCGACAGGGGGGCGCCGCGTTCCTCGGCGGCGGCGATCTCCAGCACCGCGGTCGCGTCGGTGGAGTGCAGCCCCAGCCACGCGGCGAAGCGCCGGCCGAGCTCCGCGTGGTGGCCGCCGTAGACCCTCAGCGATTCCGTCAACCGCTCCCGCTGCTCCGCGACACCGTCGTCCACGGCTTCCTCCATGCCGGCCCTCCGCCCTTCGTGCCTGCGCGGTCCGCGTGGCCCGCTTTTGACAACCTACCGTCCCCACTTTACCTTCGCCATGGAACTACTTCACCATGGAGGTATCTCGCGTGGGCAACCCTTCCACCACCCCTGACGAAACGACCGAGCCCTACCGATGGCGCTGGCTGATCCTGGTCGCGATGCTCGTCGCGGAGATCATGGACCTCCTCGACGCCTCGATCGTCAACGTCGCCGGACCGGACCTGGAGAGGTCACTGGGAGCCGGCCCGGTCGGCCTGCAGTGGGTGATCGGCGGATACACCCTCACCCTGGGCGCTGGCCTGGTCCTCGGAGGCCGGCTCGGCGACCGCTACGGCCGGCGCCGGATGTTCCTGATCGGCCTGACCGCCTTCACCGCCGGCTCGCTGCTCTGTGCCATCGCGCCGAACATCGAATCGCTGATCGCCTTCCGCCTGCTGCAGGGCACCGCAGGGGCGATGCTCCTGCCCCAGGGCCTGGGCCTGCTGCGGGAGAACTTCTCCGGCCCCGAGCTCACCAAGGTCTTCGCGATCTTCGGACCCGTCCTGGGCCTGGGCGGCATCATCGGCCCCGTCCTCGGCGGCTTCCTCGTCGAAGGCGACTTCTTCGGCCTCGGCTGGCGGCCGGTGTTCCTGGTCAACCTGCCCACCGGCATCGCCGCACTGATCGTCGCCGCGAGGTTCGTCCCCAAGAAGCCGGGCGACCGCACCGTACGCGTCGACACGACCGGCGCTGCCCTGGCCGTGGCGTCCTGCGCCCTGCTCGTACTGCCGCTGAACCAGGGCCAGGAGGACGGCTGGCCGCTGTGGACCTGGCTGTCGACGGCCGCCTCGGCGATCGGGTTCGCCCTGTTCGCCGTGCAGCAGCGCCGGACGGCAGCGGCGGGACGCGAACCGCTGGTGACACCGGGCCTGCTGCGCAAGCCCGCCTTCACCGTCGGACTCGGCGGCATCGCCCTGTTCTTCGGCGGCCTGATCGGCACCCAGCTCGTGCTGACCCTCTACCTCCAGATCGGCCGGCACTTCACCGCAGGCGAAGCAGGGCTCGGCAACCTGCCGCTCGCGCTGGGAACCGCGATCGGCGGTGCCGTCAGCGGCGCGTTCCTCGCGGACAGGATCGGCCGCAAGGTGCTGCAGATCGGCCCCGTCATCCAGCTGATCGGAGCCGTGGTGCTGTGGTTCGAACTCGACGGCCTCGACGCAGCCTCGTTCTCGATCCGGGACATCGTCCCCGGCGTGGCGGTGGCGGGCATCGGCGCCGGGATGGTGATCGCCGCCCTGTTCAGCTTCATCCTCGCCGCGGTCGACGACGACGAGATCGGATCCGCCTCCGGCGTCCTGTCGGCAGTCCAGGCGGTCGGCGGCTCCATCGGCGTCGCCGTCTTCGGGTCGGTGTTCTTCGCCCGGGCCAGGAGCGGCGACTTCACAGGCGGTTTTCACCGTGCTCTGATCGTCCAGGCGTGCCTGCTGGCGGCCTTCCTCGCGATCACCTTCCTGCTGCCCAGGAAGGGCCGCCCCGAAGAGGAACAGCACGGCATCCCCTCCGCGGCCCCCACCGAGGACACCGCCACCCGGCACCTCACCGCCTGAAGGCCGAGGACCCCGGCCGGCCGTGAGGGCAAGCGGTTCTCCTCCGTGATCCTGCCGCCCTGGTGCCGCAAATCCCCGAAGATCGCCGAGGCCCCCGCCACTGCTCTACCTGCACGGCCTGTCCTCGGGCGACTTCGTCCCGGCGATGGAAGAGTTCCTCGGCAGCCCGGCCGGGCCGTCCCCGGCCATCGTGACCCTCTCCTACGCGTTGCCGTCGGCCGATCCGGTGGAGGAGGGGGTGTGCACGCCGAGTGCCGCGTCGGCGGCGGCCAGGTGGCGGGCGACCGGGCCGAAGGAGACCAGACCGCTGCCGGCTCCGGCGTACTCGGCCCCGGCGGGGGCGAGTTCCTTCCGGGCCCGGCGCAGGACCGGCAGATGTCCCACGGACGCGGCGGCTCGTGCGAGTACGCACCACAGGGCCTCCTGGAGGAGGTCGTGCGGGGGGCGGGGAACATCCGTCAGTGCCTGGCGGGCCTGTTCGGTGGCGCCTGACGCGGCCAGCAGCAGGGGGTCGAGCCAGGGCCGGTAGGGGCCGGGGTCGAGGTGGGCGAAGTCGCCGGGATCGGGCAGGGCGTCACCCTGCATGGTCGGTCCCAGCGCGACGAGGACGGCGGCCCCCCGGGTGAGGCCGGGCATGGCGCAGTCGGCGGTCTCCGCCAGGACCTGTGCGTACAGGGGGCGGGCGGCCGGCCAGCCTTCGGTTTCGCTGCTGCGCAGGGCCCGGTACCAGGCGGTGAACACTGCGGCGAGCGGGCGTTCGTTGCGGTGCGCGAGCCGGTCGATCTCCTCGGCCTCGGCGTCCGCCTCGGTGAAGCTGCAGAGTCCGGCTAGCGCCTGGAGACGGACGATGCGGCCCAGGACTTCGTGCCCGGGGAGCTGGTGCTCGACGGCCAGACGGGTCAGTTCACCGCCGAGGGCGTTCCGGCGGGAAGCCGATCCGCAGTCGGCGAACGACTGCATGAAGGCTCCGTTGAGGGCGAAGGCGAGGAGCGCGGGGTCGCCCAGGCGTCGGGCGAGCCGGACGGCCTCCTCGGCGGCGCGTTCGGCGCGCAGCCGCCATGGCTCGGTGACGGGGGCGCCGGCCGCCCGGGGAAGCGGCGCGTCGGCGGTGGCGTCACCCCGGGACTCGACCGCCACGACGGACAGCAGCCGGGCGCGGAGCGCGGCCGGACCGTCGGGGCCGAGCCGGGCGGCGGCCCGGGCGGCGGCCCGGGACAGTCCGGCGGCGCCGTCGGGGTCGTCGGCGCGGGTCCATACCGCCGGGACGTCGTAGGAGCCGATGATCCTTGCGGCCAGGTCGGTGTCACCGGTCGTCTCGGCTGCCGCGACCAGATCCCGCCGGTGCCGCCGTGCCTCCTCCAGGCCGTCGGGGCCGGTCACTGCGAGAGTGCGCAGCAGGCCGGCGGTGGCGTGCAGCCGGGCCTTCGACCGCGCGGGCACCGAGCGGTCCCATGAGGCCGCCGCCCGGTCCCAGAGGCTGTCGGTCACCCCGGCCGGTTCGGCCGCGGAATCCGCCGTACCGCTGAGAATGTGCGCCTTGGTGCGCGCCAGTACGCTCCCGGGGCCGCGCCCGCTGCCTTTGCCGGTGAGGGCTTCGTGGGCCTGGTCCAGCGCTTCCAGGGCCTCCCCGCGCCGCCCGGCACGGTCGAGCGCGGTGGCCAGCAGGGCCCAGCCGTCCTCCCGTTCGGGGTGGGCGGCGACATGGGCCCGCAGATCGGCGACGGCGGTGCGGGCGGCACCGGTTGCCAGCAGGGCGTCGGCGCGCTGCTCGACCGTGTCCAGACGCAGGGCCTCCAGCCGGGCCCGTTCGGCCGCGGTCCACGCGGCGGCGGGGAAATCGGCCAGCGCCGGCCCCCGCCAGCAAGCGAGCGCCTCGTCCCACAGGGCCACGGCCGCGTGGGGCGCTGCCTCGGCGGCCCGCGCGATGGTGTCCTCGAACCGCCAGGCGTCCACCACCCCGCGTCCGGCGCGCAAGGCGTAGCCGGGGCCGTCGGTGACCAGCAGCCGGGACGGCTGCCGTGGAGGGCGGCCGGGTTCCAGGGCGCGGCGCAGCGCTGCCACGAAGGTGCGGACCGCGCCCACCGCACCCGCCGGAGGGTGGTCCACCCACAGGTCCGCCACAAGTCGGCCGACCGGTACCACCCGGCCTCGCGCGATCAGCAGCCGCCCGAGCACCTCGCGGTGGCGGGGCGCTCCGAGCGGAACCGGTGTGCCGTCCGCATCCCAGGCCGCCACCGGTCCCAGCAGCCCGAACCCCATGTCCACGCCCACGTCCTCCCACGGACGGCGCCGTTTCCGGCGGGTGCCGTGTGTCCACTCATCGATCGCTGATCCGGGGCCCGCAACCTGGGTGACGTTCCCGGGCGGTCCGGACCGCGGGTCCGGACCGCCCACTCTGCCACGAGCCACAGGAGTCGCTGTGACACCCCCGAGCATCCCCGGTTTCACCGAGCACCGCGTGCGAGTCGACGACGGCGTCACCCTGAACGCCGCCGTCGGCGGCGCGGGCAGCCCGGTCGTCCTGCTGCACGGCTTTCCGCAGACCCACCTGATGTGGCGGCACGTCGCCGCGGACCTCGCCGCCGATCACACCGTCATCTGTCCCGACCTGCGGGGTTACGGCGCCAGTGGGCGGCCCGCCGAGACCGGTCCCGAGGTCTATTCCAAGCGGACCATGGGCCGGGACGTCGTCCGCCTCGCCGCCGCACTCGGGCACGAGCGCTTCGTCCTGGCCGGCCACGACCGCGGCGCCCTCGTCGGCTTCCGCGCTGCCATGGATCACCCGGACACCGTCTCCCACGCCCTCTTCCTCGACGTCCTGCCCACCCTCGACATGTGGGACGCCCTGCACGGGGTCTCCGCCGCGGTCGGCTTCCACCTCTACCTGATGGCCCAGCCCCCGGGGCTGCCCGAGGAGATGATCCAGGGGGCCGCCGACACCTTCTTCTCCTACTTCCTCGATGCCTGGACCAAGGACCCGGAGGCGATCCCCGCCGACGTCCGGGCCCACTACCTCGCCGCGTCCGCGGCGGCCGTGCCCTCCATCGTCGCCGACTACCGCGCCTCGGCCGGCGTGGACGTGGACCACGACACCGCCGACAAGGAGGCGGGCAACCGGCTGGCCATGCCGGTGACCGTCCTCCAGCAGGACTGGGGTGCCGCGCTCGGCTACCACGCCCGGAGCCTGTGGAGCGCCTGGGCCGACGACCTGGAGCACCGCACGGTGACCTGCGGCCACTTCATGGCCGAGGAGGACCCCGAGCTGATCGCCGGCGAGATCCGGGCGCTCGCCGACCGCTGAGCGATACCCGCCGATGCGGCCCTCCCTCTCGTCGCCGGAGCCCGGACGGCGTGCGTGCGGGCGGGCGGGCGGGAGGGAGGGGCGCACAGCCTCAGGTCGCGGCGTACCTGGCCGCCATCATCAGGACGGCCTCGTCGACGACACGCTCGACGGCCGCACCGTCCGGGGCCCAGTGCGGCAGGAGCATCCGGGGCCAGAAGACGTAGTTGGAGACCATGCCGAGGAACTGGGTCGCGGCCAGTTCGGGATCCTCCAGCCGGATCGTGCCTGCGTCGCGCTCGGCCTCCAGATAGCGGCGCACCGAGTCGAAGTAGGGCATCTTGCCGCGGTTGAACTGCGACTCGGCGAGTTCCGGGAAGCGTGGCAGCTCGGCGATGACGATCCGGAACAGGTCGGCCATGTCGGGACGGGTGAGCAGGGCGACGTAGCGTCGGCCGATCAGGGTCAGGCCGGCGCGGAGGTCGCCCGGCGGCGGGGCGTCCTCGTCCCCGTCCCCCGCCTGCCAGGACGCGGTGACGATCGCGTCGAAAAGCGCCGCCTTGGTCGGGAACTGCTTGAACAGGGTCGCCTTCGACACCCCGGCCGCCTCGGCGATCTTGGCCAGCGGCGTCCGGTCGTACCCGGAGTCCAGGAACAGACGGGTGGCCGCGCGCAGGATCGCCGTCCGTTTCTCCTCGGCGACGCGCTGGTGGTAGGCCGACGGTTCGGTGGTCATGGGCACCATCCTAGGCGAGGTGAGTCACTTGACTCACCATCGTTCCGCCTCGTACGGTCGAAAGCGAGACGAGTCACTCGACTCGCCATTGAGAACGGACTCGCCATGGAACGCTTCAACCACCACACCGTGCTCGTCACCGGCGCAACCGGCGGCCAGGGAACCAGCCACATCCGCGCCTACCACGCGGAAGGCGCCAACGTCGTGATCGCCGGCATCGCGGAGGACCGAGCCGCCGCCCTCGCCGCCGAACTCGGCGACCGGGCCCTCGCCGTCCACCTCGACGTCACCGACGAGGACTCCTGGAACGCCGCCATCACCGCGACCGAGGCCCGCTTCGGCCCGCTCTCCGTCCTGGTCAACAACGCCGGCGTCCAGAACCCCGCCGCCCCCGTCGAATCCACCGACCAGCGCGTGTGGGACCGCATCCTCGGCATCAACCTCACCGGCACGTTCCTCGGCATCAAGGCGGCGACCCCCTCGCTGCGCCGCAACGGCGGCGGTGTCATCGTCAACATCGCCTCCACCTCCGGCGTCGGCGGCACCGCGATGTACGCCCCCTACGTGGCGAGCAAGTGGGCCGTCCGCGGCCTGACCAGGACCGCCGCCCTCGACCTGGGCCGCGACCGCATCCGCGTCAACGCCATCCACCCCGGCGTCATCGCCACCCCGTTCATCACCGAGCCCGCCTCCGGCAGCGACACCCCGATCTCCGACTTCTACTCGGCCGAGCCGTTCGCGATCCCCCGCCTGGGCGAGCCCGCGGACATCACCCGGGCCCTGCTGTTCCTCACCTCGGACGATGCCTCCTTCGCCACCGGCTCGGAGTTCGTCATCGACGGCGGCCTCCTGCTCGGCCCCGCCCTCAAGTACGAAGCCGCCTGACCGCGGCCCGCTCTCCGGCGACCGGGGAAAGGGGCCACCGACGGGCGGCGCGGACGGCGTGGCCCCACTGTTCCGGGGTGGATCGACGGCTCAGCCGAGGAAGGGAAAAGTCGGCATCGTCCAGCACGCGGCCTCCTGCGGCTCCCCCGGCTCCAGTGGGGCGGGGGAGCCCATCCCGATCACGTAGAGCCAGCTCAGAACGGCAGCCGCGGCAGCCATGGCCGGCAGCAGGTACCAGCGACCCTTCGGCAGATCATGGACCACCGCGCCGAGCACGAGCAGCGTGACGATCATGATGGCCCACGCTGCCATGAAGGCCATGAACCCGTCGGGGTCGGGCTCATGGTCCTGTGTCAGGCACCAGTGCCACGTCGCTCGGACGCGGGCCGAGGCAAAAAGAAGGCCGCCCGTTGCGAAGACCAACGCCGCCAGCACCCGTATCAACGCCCACGCACAGCCAACGGCCCTGTTCCGGTCCTTCACCGACTCCATGTCGCCCCCAAGATGATCACTGCTGTCTCCGAATCCGGGACGCGCCTGGCCGTGGTCCGGTTCCGAAGGGCCGGCGGTGGAAGAACCGGGGAGTTCATTTCGCCGCTGCCGACCCGCCCCAGCCTGGCGGGCACCTTCGGGCCTCACCCGATCGAGTGGTGGGGCCGAGTGGGCTCGGAACTTCTGACAGATACCTCGCCGGGGCGCTCGTCCGGAGCAGAGGCGGGCCGACCCGGCGGGCCGGGACAGTGGCTCTGACGCATCCGGTCCAGCGTCCTCGGATGGCATGTCCGCGGCCGAAAAATCCCAGGTCAGGGCACTTTTCACCACAGCATCAACGGCTTAGCATTCCCAGCACGGCGGCCCCACCACAGCACCACCGGGCCGCCGAGCAGAGCAGCCACGCCCCGGCCCCCGGCGCTGTGCTGTCCTCCCACCGGCCGGCCCCGCGGAACACCCCCCCTGCTTCCCCGGGACCGGCCGGGCTGCGCCCTGCCCCGTTCGCCGGGCGGCGGTGTGCGAGAACTACTTCCTCGAAGACCCGGCCCCGGCACGAGGGAGCGCCGGGGCGCGGTGGCGCTCGGTCGGTGTGGGTGGTGGTGCGGGCGGTTGTGGTCCGGCCGGCGGTTGCGGCGCCGAGGTCGTCGGCGAGCGGAGTGAGCTCGCGAGGCAGGTCGCCGAGTGCGCAGCCGGGCAGGGCGGCGGCGAGCACGCACACCGCGGCCGTCTCGGTCGGGGAAGGGCCGGGGTTCATGCCGTCGTCCGGGCGGTGCCGGTGCTGCGACTGCGGAGGCCCGTGCAGGTGGTGCGCTGCGACTGCGATCGGTTGCGCAGTTCTCGGCCGCACAGCCGGTCCGCGTTGCGATGCGTGACGCAGCCGACCGTGCTGACCTGCCTCGATCCGGCGACGGTGCGGGGAGCCGTCTGTGTGATCATTGCCGGATGTTCTTCCGCCTGCCACCGCACACCCCTCAGGCCTTGAGCGCGCGGCCGCCTACCCGGCCGATGGTCCCCTCCCCGCCCTGACCGCCGAGAAGGTCTGCGAGGAGCTCGCCGAGAACCGCATGCGCCCCGAGTGGACCTGGTTCGCCGAGGACGGGGACGGCGAAATCCTGGCCCGCGCCTTGTGGTGGGGCCGTGCCGACAGCGCGCGGCCCATCGCCCTCGACTGCCTCCAGGTCCGGGCCGGCGTGCCCGACCCGGCCGGCGTGGCAGCCGGGCTGCTCGCCGCCGGCCACGCCTCCTTCGGGAACCTCCCGGGCTACAACATCTCGCTGCCGCGCGGATGGCGCGCCGAGCCCCTCGTGACCGAGGCGGTCGCATGGCGCCAGGAGGCCGCGCACAAGAGTGGCCTGACGCGCGAGATCGAGCGGCTGCGCTACGAGTGGACCCCTCGGGCCGGGACCGCCGAGCCCACCGGGCGGCTCCTCTTCAGCGAGGGGACCGACGAGGAGTTCCTGGACGCCTTCGTGCGCCTGTCCCACGGCAGCCTCGACCTGGCGACGCAGAACGAGCTGCTCACCATGGACGCCGAGCAGCTGGCCCGCGAGGACTTCGACTTCTACCTCGGCTGCCCCGGCGAGCGCTCGTGGTGGCGCCTGGCGCATCTTCCGGACGGCGCCCTGGCCGGGATGGCCATCCCCTCGGCGACGCCCTACCACCGCAATGTGGGATACCTGGGCGTCGTACCGGAACAGCGCGGCCGGGGCCTGATCGACGAGATCCTGGCCGAGATCACCCGCTTCCACGCGGCGGCGGGCGCCGAGCGCGTCACCGCGACCACGGACACCGTCAACGTCCCGATGGCCGCGGCCTTCGACCGCGCCGGGTACGAGGTCACGGAGATCCGCCTCGTCCTGGAAAGCCCCCCTCGGTAATCCGCAGGCCCCGACCCGGACCGCGCGGACAACGCGGTTCCGGGACATTCCGAGGCTTTCGGTTCGGCGTTCTTGCAGCCCATGTCGGCCCAGGCCTTGCGGACGGTGGGACGGTCGGTGGCGATGGTGGTCAGCAGTTGCCGGCCGACGGCTTCGCCCTGGCCAAGGCGGGGCCGTCGTCGCTGATCTCCCTCTGTTTCTCCTTCGCTTGGATCTCCGACTCCGCGCGGAACTGGTTCTCCACGTGGGCAGGCACGCTCAATTTCGGCAACGTCTGGATCCTCCCCTCGAACACGGTCACCGTGCCGATCCAGGCGAACGCCGACTGGTGGTACGCGGCCGAGATCTGGGCCCCGTTCGGCGGGGGGCGGACGCGAGTGTCCAGATCTGGTGGTTCCCGATGAACACCACCGACGAGCCGACCTGCCGGCCGTTGTCGGACGAAGAACTCTCCGACGCACCGCCGCCACCGGTCCCGCCCTCCTTCCGCGTGCTCGGCGACCGGCGGGGGGAGCCCGCGTCGGCCGCGGCGGACTTCGTCGACCGGCTGACGGAGTCCTTGCGGGCCGACCTGACGGAGGAGCAGCGGGCCGACCTGACCAGACTGCTGGGCCGGCTGTAAGAGTCCCGGAGGCCGTCGCGGGCGCGGGCCCCAGTTTCTTGCATGCGCAGCGCACGAAGCCGGGGCCCTGGGGGGAGGTGGGGACGTTCGTGGAGGTCTTCACGCTCCGAGAGCCGACGATGCGGGCCGTCGGTTCGGGATTGCGGCCCTCGGCGGTGCGGACCAGGCGCCGCAGCAGGCCGCCTGGCTGCTCGAACACGCCGTCGCGCTGCCATGTGGCGAAGGAGACGCAGGCGGTCTCCCGCGGCGGGTGGTCGTGCGGTCGAGTGCCGCCGAACGCTGATCGGGAGATGCATAAAGGATTCATATAAATCCGCTATGCTTCAGGCATGAGTAGCCGAGACGCCGCGCACGGCGCTTCCGATGCCATCGGGTCAGCCCTCTACGGTCTGGCCACCAGGGCCGTGAGACGCCTTCCCCGCGACATGAGCCTGACGTCCGCCGCCACCTTGGCCACCCTGGACAAGACCGGCCCGCGACGGATCACCGATCTGGCGGTGGCCGAGGGCGTCACCCAGCCCGCGATGACCGTCCTGGTCCGGGTGATGGAGGAATCCGGGCTGGTCGAGCGGAAGGGCGATCCGTCCGACAAGCGGGTCACGCTGGTGTGCCTGACCGAGGCCGGCGCGTCGTACGTCCGGACGCGACGCCAGGCGGGCGTCGACGCGTACGCGCGGTTGATCGACGAACTCACCGGTGACGAGGTCGAGGCCTTGGCAGCAGCCCTTCCGGCGCTGCTGCACCTGGCGGAGCTCGAAAGCCACGCCCGAGAGGAGTCGGACCGGTGACCGCGGCCCAGGCCCATGACCGGCCCACGAGCACTGCCCCGATACGTTCCGAGGCACGTCTGCTGGTCCCCGCCCTGGTGTTCATCGCCCTGGTCGTGGCGGCGGTCGCCAGCCTCGGGACGCCGCTCATCACCAGCGTGGCGACCACGTTCCAGGTCTCCCTCGACAGCGCGCAGTGGACGCTGACCATCGCCCTGCTCAGCGGCGCCGTCGCCACACCCGTCCTCGGCCGGCTCGGAGCCGGTCCGCACCGGCGGGCCACGATTCTCACCACGCTGGCGATCGTCGTCGTCGGCAGCGCGCTCACCGTGCTGCCGCTGCCGTTCGCCTGGCTGCTCGTGGGCAGAGCGGCCCAAGGCGTCGGACTCGGCCTCACGGCACTGATGATGGGCGTGGCCCGCGACCACCTTCCCGAGGAGCGCAGCGCGGCCACGATCGCCCTGATCTCGGTGGTCTCCATCATCGGAGCCGGCGTCGGCTACCCGCTGGCCGCGCTGCTCGCCGAGTTCGGCGGACTGCGGGCCGCCTACGGCCTCGGCCTGCTCGTCACCGCCATCGCCTTCGTGACCGCGTGGCGCTCCATGCCCGCAGCTCCCGAAGGCCGCTCCGCTCACGTGAACGTGGCCGGTGCGCTCGTCCTGGCGGGTGGACTGCTCCTCGTCCTGTTCCTGGCCGGCGGGAGGAGCCTGTGGAGCCGGCACCTCGCCGTGGCGGTGACCCTTGCCGTCGTCGCCGTACTCCTGCTCTGCGTCTGGACCGTTTCCGAACTGCGGACCAGGACGCCCCTGGTCGACGTCCGGGCGGTGCGGCACCCGGCGGTCGCCGGGGCGAACATCGCCATGTTCGTCGGCGGGAGCGGCATGTACCTCCTGCTCACGCTCATCACCCGTTACGCGCAGACGCCGCACGGCGCCGGCTACGGCTTCGGACTGACCACCTTCGTGGCGGGGCTGGTCCTCATCCCGTTCTCCGTGCTGGGCTTCGTCGCCGGCAAGCTCACGCCGCGGGTCCGGACGCGGATCGACGGCCCCCTGCTCCTGGCCGGCAGCGCCGCCGTCGTCGGCGGCGGGTTCGTCCTGTTCGCCACCGCCCGGTCCAACCTGGCCGAACTGCTCGCGGCCATGGGCGTGCTGGGCTTCGGCGTCGGCAGCTTCTCGGCCGCCATGCCCGGCGTCATCCTGGCCGTCACCCCCAGGAGCGAGACGTCGAGCGCCATGAGCTTCAACTACGTCGTCCGCAGCGTCGGGTACTCCCTGGGCAGCGCCATCGGCGGTCTGGTCCTGGCCGCCGGCACCGCCACGGGCCGCCTCTTCCCGAACGACGACGCCTACACGACCGCGGCGCTGGTCGGCGTCGCCGCGATGGCGATCACGACGATGGTCAGCCTCGCCCTCGCCCGCCGACGTTCACCCGAGACCGATCCGATCGCGGCCCCAGCCGGTTGATCGGAGCCGTCCGGCTTCGACGCCGTCTGCGTCGGCCCGCCGGCCCGCGGCGCGCCGGTCATGGATCCGAGCATGCTTCCGATCATCGATTCCGAACACTGGAGGTACCGTGGCCAAGGGCTACTGGGTCAGCGTCTACCGCACCATCGCGGACCCCGGGAAGCTGGCTGCCTACGACAGGCTGGCCGGTCCGGCCGTCAGGGCCGCGGGCGGGCGGCCGCTCGCCCGCGACGGCCGGGTCGTCGCGCACGACGCCGGAATCGCCGGGCGCACCATCCTGATCGAGTTCGACAGCTTCGAACAGGCGGTCGCCGCACGCGCGAGTGCGGCCTACCAGGAGGCGCTGGCCGTACTCGCCGACGGCGTCGAGCGCGACTTCCGCATCACCGAAGGCCTCGGCTGACGACCGGGGCTGCGTCAGGGAGGAACCCGAAGCCGGCGGCGGGGAACACCCCGGCCCGGCGGCCCGGCGGCCCGGTGGCGCGGCGGCACGGACGTCGGCCTCGACGTCGGCGGGGGTGCGTTCGACGAGGTTACGGAGTGGTGCGGAGGTGGTCGAAGAGGCCTCCGGCCAGGACCGGGTCGAAGGGGCCGTGGTCGCCGCCCGGGCCCATCCGCGGCAACGGGCCCCGGTGCGGACGTGGCGGGGGTGGTGCTCGTGCTCAGCGGCCGGACTGCGGGGTGGTGCGGTGAGCGGTGATGTGCAGGTGCTGCAGGGCCCACCAGACGGTGACCGTGTCGTCCACGCGGTCGAGGTTCAGGCCGCTGATGTCCTCGAACCGTTTCACCCGGTAGCGCAGGGTGTTCGGGTGGAGGTGGAGGGCCTGGGCGGCCGGCCGGGCGTTCTTGTCGTGTGCGAGGTAGGCGGCGAGCGTCTCCTGGTACAGGGGGCGGTGCCGGTCCGGGATCGTTCCGAAGCACCGTTCGAGCACGTAGTCGCTCAGTTCCTTCTCGGCCATGACGGCGGCCTGGAGGGGAACGTCGGCGATGGAGATGCGGCCCGTCATCCCGAAGGCCAGTGCGACCGTCGGGGCAGTGGACGCCTGGGCGAAGGAAGTGGGGGCTGCGGCCAGGGGCAGTTCGTCCCCCACGGCGATCAGCTCGCTGCCGCGCATCTGCGGAAAGTGTGTCAGGAGCCCGGCGAGACCGCCTTCGTAGCTCTCCGCGAACCCGGCTTCGGTGAGGCGGCGACGGGTGTCCGGGTCGGTGCCCGCCGTGCGGAAGACGCGGTACGCACCGTCCGGATCGAGGCCGTGTTCGGCGGTGGACGCCTGGGGTTCGCCCGGGCCGAGGGTTCCTGAGAAGAGGCCGTGCAGGAAGGCGACGCGCTTGTCCTGGCGGTGGTGGATCAGTTCCAGCTCGACGGTGCGGTGCTGCTCGCTGGCGATGGCCAGGGCGTCGAGGACCCAGGCCCACTGCCGGGCGAAGAGTAGGTAGACCGTCTGCTGGCCCACGCCGTACCGGTCGGCCAGTGCCTGGGAGTGCTCCATGCCCAGGGTGGCGATCCTGCGGAAGCCGTACACCGTCGCGTGCAGCGGGACTCCCCGCCGGGCCCGCAGGGCTCCCGGTTCGGCGACGACCTCGTGTTCGGCCGCGTCGCCGTCACGCTCTCCCGGCCCGGCCCCGATCTGCCGACCATCCTCGCCGGATGCACCGGCATGATCGCCAACCCGGAGCGCCTCGTCGTTCCGGAGGAACTGGCCACCGTCATGGACGGCTCAGGCCCCTACCGGTACGACGCGGACGACAGCACACCCGGCTCCGTCTACGTCTTCCACCGCAGGAGCGGGTACTGGAACCCGGACTCCTACCCTTTCGAGAACGCCGTCTTCCGCGTCGTCCCCGACCCCGTCGCCCGGACCCCCTACCTCAAGGACGTGCGCGTCAGACGGGCCCTGAACCACGCCATCGACCGCGCCGCCGTCAACGCCGGACTCTTCGGGAACGCCGGCCGGCCCAGCGCCCAGATCATCCCCGCCGCCGCCACGGGCTACGACCCGGCCCTCGACAACGCGTACCCCCACGACATCGCCAAGGCGAAGCAGCTCCTCAACCAGGCCGGATACCCCAGGGGCTTCACCCTGCCGGTGCTGTCCACACCGAGCTTCCGGTGCGACACCGTCCTGCAAGCCGTCGCCGCCGACTGGGCCAGGATCGGCGTCCACGTCGATGTCACCGTGAAACCCTACGACGAGTACCTGCAGGCTCTCACCAGCCGCGCCTACCCCGCTGCCGTCCTGCCCCTCACCGGACTGCCGTCGTACACCGCTCTCGCCGAAACCTTCTCCGAACGCAGCCCGCGCAACCCCTTCCGCACCAGCGATGCCGCCCTCCTCGACGCGTTCCAGCAGGCCCACGACCCCACCGGCTCCGACGCGGCAGAAGGGCTGCACGCCCTGTCCGCCCGGCTGATCGACCAGGCCTGGTACGCAGGCGTCGGCTACGACTCTGTCCTCTGGCTCTGCAACCCGAGAAAAGTCACCGGCATCCGCATGCAACGCGGCGAGCCCGTACCGCACTTCTACGACTGGAAACCGCCGGCCGACCAGCTGCTCCGGTGATCCGGGCGAACCGCGGCGCAGGAGCTGCCGGCCGTGGACGAGAAGCCCGTCCGACGCACGAGAACAGCAGCTCGTCATCGAGACCGGGGCCACGCTTCGGACAGCACCGGGCACTCACCCGGGCCACCGCCGCAATAAGGGACTCATGGCCTGCACCGGGCCCGCGCGCACAGCCGTCACCGACGCCCTGGCCCGGACGCGCTCCGACGGACTGCTCCTCACCCAGGACGACCACCTCCCCGCGACACCGGGCCCCTGGTCCCGCGCCCGGTTCGATCGCGGCTCCACCGCTCACGGCCGTCCTGGTCACCTCGCGCGCCGCAGGGCGTCTTCGGCGCCGTCGCCGGAGGCGTCGGCCTCCTGCCGGGCCCGCCGACCGGCCTCGCGCGGCGGGGCGTGACGGGCTCAGGCCGGATGCCCGCTCATCGCCAGGAGCAGGGCCAGCTTGTCCTCGTCGGGAGTGCCGGGGGCCGGATGGAAGGCGACGAGCATCATGCCGTCGGTTCCGGTGATGTGGAGCTTCTCCCTGCTGAGGGTGATGTCCCCGACCTGCGGATGCCGGAAGCACACGGTCGCGCCGCCACGGGGACGGACATCGTGCCGGGCCCAGAGTCTCCGGAAGAGCGGGCTGGCGAGGGAGAGCTCCCCGACGAGTTCGATGCAGCGCGGATCGTCCGTGTCCGTGCCGACCGCCTCGCGGAAACCCGCCAGCAGCGCGGCCGCGGCCCCCTCCCAGTCGGGGAAAAGGCCCTGTTCGCCGGGGTCCAGGAACACGTCCCGCAGCCGGTTGCCACCCGTCACAAGGCGCGGGGAGAGGACGGTGGCGGCCGGGTTGGCGGCGAGGACGTCCAGGTGGCGCCCCTCGACGAACGCGGGAACCGGCAGCAGCGCCAGGAAGCGCGCCGTACTGGGCGGAACCGCTTCCCGCCGCCGGCGCCGGGCCCGGCGAGGACGGTCCGCGGCCAGGCCGAACAGGTGGGACCTGGTGTCGTCGTCGAGGCGCAGGACACCGGCGAGGGATTCGAGGACCTGCAGCGACGGGCGGCGGTCCCGGCCGCGTTCCAGGCGTAGGTAGTAGTCGGCACTGATGCCGGCCAGCATGGCCACTTCCTCACGCCGCAGCCCCGGAACCCGGCGTACCCCCACGACGGGGATGCCGGCCTCCTCCGGGGTGACGAGCTCGCGCCGGGCTCGCAGAAACTCTCCCAGCAGGTTCGGCTGTTCGCTCATGCCTTCACGCTATGCCGACCACGGCCCGCGTGAGGGGGTCCTGCCACTACCCCGGCTGCTCAGGGACCTGGCTCGGCACACCGGCCGGGAGCAGGATCGGAGCCGTCACCATTTCTCCGGTCGCCACCGGGCTGACCACCTGTCCCTGGCTGACCACCTGTCCCTGGAAGTGAGGCAGGCGCAATGCCGACCTCGGAACAGCGCGTCCTCGTCACCGGCGGGTCCGGCTTCATCGCCGGGCACTGCATCCTCCGACTGCTCGAACAGGGACACTTCGTTCGCACCACCGTCCGCTCCCCGGAGCGCGAACCCGCCGTGCGCGCGGCCCTCGCCGACGCAGGGATGACCCGCGGCGAGCGCCTCGAATTCGTCGCCGCCGATCTGATGAGCGACACCGGATGGGTCGACGCCGTGAGCGGATGCGACGCCGTCCTGCACGTGGCCTCGCCCGTGCACATCGGCAGGGTCAGGAACGAGCAGGACGTCATCGGCCCGGCCCGCGAGGGCACCCTGCGCGTACTGCGCGCGGCACGCGACGCGGGCGTCCGGCGAACCGTGCTGACCTCGGCGTTCCACGCGGTCGGCTTCGGGCACGGGCACACCGACCGCACGTTCACCGAGGACGACTGGTCGGTGCTCGACGGACCGGGCATGGACGCCTACGGCAGGAGCAAGACCCTGGCGGAGCGCGACGCCTGGGACTTCATGACCGCGCAGGGCGGCAGCATGGAACTCGTGGCGCTGCTGCCGGTCGCGGTCATGGGCCCCGTGCTGGGCACCCAGGTCTCGGGCGCCAACCACATCGTGCAGCGCAGCCTCAACGGTGACATGCCGGGCTATCCGAACATGTGGGTTCCCGTCGTCGACGTCCGTGACGTGGCCCTGGCCCACGTCACGGCCATGACCAGCCCCGCCGCAGCCGGCCGGCGGATCCTGCTCCCCGGTGGACCGGCGCTGTCCATGCACCGGATCGGATCGATCCTGCGATCGCACCTCGGCGACGCCGCCCACCGGGTGCCGACCCGCACCGTCCCCGATGTGCTGGTCCGGCTGGCCGCCCTCTTCTCCGCGGAGTTCCGGCCGGTCGCTGCGGACCTCAACCACGTCAAGAAGGTCTCGGACGACCGGGCCCGTCGTGTCCTGGGCTGGCAGCCCGGGTCGCCGGAAGAGGCCGTCGTCTCCTCCGCCCGCAGCATGCTCGACAAGAACCTCGTCAAGAACTGACGGCCGTACGACGCGACGCGGTGACGCCCGTCGGGGGAGGGGGCTGCACCAAGGGCGACGCCCGCGACCCCTCGTTGCCTTCTTCGTGGCTCCGCAACGGGGCTCCCGGCCTCCGGCCCGGCATGGCTGTTCCCCTCGGGTGTCCAGCCGACGGCGCTGTTCCGTGGCCGGCGGCGCGGACGGCGGTGAGGGTCGGACTCATCCGCGCCTCATGATCGCAGCCAGGCACACGGCGTCACCACCGACCAGGGGCTGTCTCTCTGGTGGTCTGCGGGCCCGGACGAGGATGGCGGCGAAGTGGGGTGCGGCTTGGTGGGGTGCGGCTTGGGGCGATGGCGAGTTCGTCGGTGCGCATGGCCGGGCCGCGCCACTGCTTGAAGCGGTTGATGCACCGCTCGACGGTGTGACGTCCACCGGTCGAGTCCGGTCGATCAACGGCTCGACCCGTCAAAGGGCCATGCTCTGGTCGGCGAGCAGGACGGCCGGCAGCGGGGCCTTCAGGACCATGGCCCGGGGGAGTGTCAGACCGAATTGCCGCTCCAGCACCCCCAGGGTGGTCCGGTGCACCTCCCGGTGCGCTCGTTCCTCGTCCGGCAGACCTTCTGTGCTCAGCAACTCCGTGACCTTGTCAACGAGTTCCGGGTCTCCGGCGACCTGGCCGTTGCCCCAGGAGTCGTCCAGGTGCAGATTGAACGAGCAGACCGTCCGGCCGTCCCGGTGGTAGTGGAAGGTCGGCGGCACCGGCTTGCCGTTCTCCTCCTCGTACTCCAGCAGGAAGACGTCGGCCCCGCCCTCGGAGATCGCCGGATCGTTCCGGAATTCCCCGAACCAGCCCCCGTACGCCACCGCGAAGGTCCACTCGCCGCTCACCCCCAGTCGCAGCCCGATCCCGTCCCAGGCGTCCCCGTACTCCGAGTCCAACTCCTCGACCAGCCCGTCCCCGGTGAGCTCCCCGACCGGCTCCACGGTCCGCTCCGACCACTGGGCCGAGGCCGCGATCCGCGCCGCCAGCACCTCCATCCCGAGCCCTCGGGCCAGGGTCACGCCGTAGCCGCCGAAGGCAATGCTCCGGGGCTCCGCGAGCCAGGCGATTCCGTCCGTCATGCAGGTGATCCTGCCGCACGACACCGACACGCCCGCCCCGGGCCGCCGGACTGCTCCGACCCGGCCGCCCGCCCGGCCCGATCAAGGAGACAGCTCCTGGGTCAGTCCGACTCCGGCTCCGACGATGATCCGCCGTGCAGAACCCAGGCGCCCTGCGACGCGCGGGCAGCGGCCGGCGCGCGGGTCCACGCACGGCGCTGGACACCCGCGGCCCACACGCCGGAGCCGGCCGCCCCTCGGAGGGGTGGCCGGCCGTGGTCCGACCAGGGGTCAGAGGTCCAGCACCTGGTTCGGGAAGATCAGGTCCGGGTCGCCGCCGATGGTCCGGATGTTCTTCGCGTACAGGCTCCGCACGTCGGTGCCGAACGTGACCGCTATCTCGCTCAGGGTGTCGCCGCTCTTGACGGTGTAGGTGCCGGTGGGGGCGCCGTTCCCCAGGGAGTTGACCGGGGCCGACGGCCCGGCCTGGGCGGGCCCGGACTCGGGAGCGGGCCTGGCCGGCTTCGGAGCCCGGGCCTTGGGCGCGGTCGGCTTGGCCGTGGTGGCGGTGTTGACCCGGGCCGGTGCGCCGCCCCTGGTCAGACCGGCCTTCCTGGAGCAGACCGGCCAGGCGCCGGGCCCCTGCGAGGCGAGCACCTTCTCGGCGACAGCGATCTGCTGCGCCCTGCTGGCCCGGTTCGCCTGCGGCGCGTACGCGGTTCCGCCGTACGCCCGCCAGGTGCCGGCGGTGAACTGCAGGCCGCCGTAGAAGCCGTTGCCGGTGTTGATCGACCAGTTGCCACCGCTCTCGCACCGGGCGACGGCGTCCCAGGTCGAGGCGGAGGCGGCCGAGGCCGAGGGGGCCGAGACGAGGCCGGCCACCGGCAGCGCCGCGACGGCGGCGCCGGCCACGACGGCCACGCGGACTCGGTTGCGCTTGGTGGTGGCCTTGGTGGAGGTGGTGGCAGGGGTGGTCTCGTGACCGGAAGTCATGAACATCCTCTCGACAAGCTCTGGGCAGGCATGGGGAACCAGGCCCCGGTGGGGCCCACGTTGCGCTCACCTCACTCGATGGGCGGCCGGGTACGTGTCCGACGTACCGTGCCGCCCCGGCCCCCCGCTCGCCGCCGGCCCGTTCCGAGCTCGGCCGGTCGGCGGGCACGGCCCTCGCACCGGGGGTCAGCCAGCGGGCCGTGCATCGGGGTGGACCCAGGTGGTGCTCGTTGCACCGCCCAAGAAGCTACGGGTGGTTGCGGTCAGTCATCAAGTAATTCCCTTACGTTGCAGGTCAGTTGATTGTTACCAGCGGTAAGGGTCGGGAAATCGGGCCGGAAATAACACCTTTTGTGAGGGTTTTCATGATCGAAAGGGCCGCCGATGCGCCCCCGATCACACCAATGCCCCGGCGAAGCCGCCCGCGTGCTCCACCCGAAGCGATCGTCATGTGACGATCCGTCACGGAATCAAGCGGAGTTCCGGATTCCGCCGCCTGCCTTGGTGGCACCGGCCACAGCCGTCACCCGTCGCGCCCGGAGAAGTCGCACAGCGTCATGGCCCGCCGGCCCGTACCCGGCGCAGCAGGTCAGCCGCCGCGCCTTCGGCGAGAGGCGCGCGCCCCGTCGACACCCCCCACCACCGCCAGGAACTGCTGCCACGTCAGCGAGGCCACGCACGCCCCGGCCACGAACGCGTCCCCGCCGCCGCACCACCCGGGCCGCCCCCCTCCCGTCACCGGCGCGGCGAAGTGCGGCGCCGTCGTCGGTCGACCGTCGTCAGGTCCGTGAACCGCAGGAACGTCCCCGCGGCGCCTCGCCCCAGCCCCCGTCGGACCCCGTCCCCGGCCTTCCGTCAGCCGCGGTGCCGGCCCCGCCGGGCACGGCCGCCGGCGCCTTCGTGGACGCCGGCCGCCGCAGCCCCGACAGTCCGTGCACCGCGACCACCACGGGCAGAAGCACCGCGACCGCCAGCGTCCACGGCTCCCACCCGGCGAGCGCCTCCGGCGGCGCGCCCCAGTACCGTCGCCAGCGCCGCGTCCAGGACGACGAAGCGACCGCGCACGCCGCGCCCACCCCGCGCGCCACCCCCGACGCCCCTCCTGCGCCACCAGCACCCCGACCGCGCCCGGCGGCACGGCCACTTCCGGGCCGCCGGGCCCTTCGAGGAGCTTGAGGTGATCCCGCGGCGACCATGCGTACCGCACGACGTCGCAGCTCAGCGGGGTAGGGGGAGGGACGTGCCGTGACCCGATCCCCTCAGGGAACCGAGTCTCCATCCGACCCGGTACGGTTCAGATCCGGATGGGCCGGATATAAGGTCGTTCGTGTGAACGGAGTGCAGCTTTTCCTGCTGGGGCGGACGCTGATGAAGATCGGTGAGGAGGCCATCCCCACCGACACCCTCGACGAACGGCCGATGAGTACACGGTCGGTGCTGATCGTGATGCTCGACATCTACGCGCACCCGGACACGACGGTCGGTGGGATCGCGGTCCGCTCCGGTCTGCCGCAGAGCGCGGTGTCCGCCTGTGTGGCCCGGTTGCGCGAGAGCGGGTCGGTGGTGGCACGGACCGATCCCCGGGACCGGCGCCGGACGTTGGTGCGGCGGAACCCCGAGGTGACCGACCGTCGTGCCGAGGTCGCCTCGACCCGTATCGACGACGCCCTCGCCACGGCGCTCGGGACCGGTGACCCGGTGGAGGTCGCCGAGGTCGTCGCCCTCCTGGAGACCCTGGCCCGGAGGTTGCCGCCGGACGTGTCGGCCCGGCTCGCGCCGGAGTCGGCCTGACCCGCGGGAGACACGGGGGCCGCGGTGAACCCCTGTTCGGCGGCGTACCGGTTCCCTGCGAGTGGTTTCACCCGGGAGCTGGTGTCCTCGACGTAGCGGGACCCGTTCCTCGGGCCCGGGTTCGAGCGTCGCAGGTCCGCCGCTGAGTATCACGTCGGGGCTCCGTGCGGTCATGGCGTCGTCTCCTCGGGGCGCAGATACGAAGGCGGTGACGTCACCGCCTGGACGGTGACGTCACCTGTGCGGCCAGGATCGGCCGTCCTGCTGAAGCAGCTCTAAACGCCGGTTGCCTTCGACGAGTCGGCGGATGCCCCGGTGGGTGCTGGGGCGGGTGTTGTCGTCGGTGTTGCGGTGGTGTTCGTCTCCTTGGCCCGGCCGCGTACCAGGAAGCAGGCCAGCGCGCCTGCCACGACCACCGTGATGGGCAGTGCCGCGGTCGTGTGCAGGGTCGCGACGAAGGCGTCCGCGTACGCCTTCCCGGTGGCCAGTTCCGCGGTGAGCCGGTTCTGGAGGAGGGCGCCCACGGCGGCCGCGCCGATGACCGAACCGATCTGCCGGATCGTGTTGTTGACCCCGGACGCCGCTCCCGCGAGCCGCGGATCGACGTTGCGCATCGCCTCGGCGGACATCGGCGCGATCACGCAGCCGATACCGAGACCGGTGACGACGGTGGCCGGGACGAAGGCGTACCAGGGGGAGGCGGGGCCGGCGATCAGCGCGATCGCCGCGATCCCCACCGCGTACAGGGTGAGTCCGGCCATCAGCAGGTACTTGCCGCCGATCCGGTCCGAGAGCCGGCCTGCGAAGGGGCCCACCGTCATCGACACCAGGGAGGACGGCGCGAGGACCAGGCCGGCCTTGATCGCGCTCAGGCCCAGGACGGACTGCAGGTAGAGGTTGAAGGGCAGAACCAGCCCGATCATCGCCATCGACACGAGGGCGACCAGCACCGTCAGCACGGAGAAGTTACGGTCCCCGAAGAGCGCGAACGGGACGAGCGGCTCACTGTCCTGACGGCCGCGCTGGTGGAGGAGGAACCCGGCGGCCAGCACCGCACCCGCGGCCGTCAGGGCCCAGATGCCCGCACCCCAGTGGTAGTGCTCGCCCTCCTGCAGCGCGAAGGTCAGGCAGAACAACGCACCGGTGGCCAGCAGCACGCCCAGGACGTCGAAGGTGTGCGTCCGGCCCGTCCGTACGTCGGGTACCAGCAGGAAGGTCAGCACCAGCGCGGCGATCCCGATCGGCACGTTCACCAGGAAGATCCAGCGCCATCCCACGGTCGAGACCAGCACCCCGCCCAGGGTCGGACCCGACAACGTGGCCAGTCCCGCCACCATGCCCCAGATCCCCATCGCCGTGCCGCGCCGCTGCGCGGGGAAGACCGACATGATCAGCGTCATCGTCTGCGGTGTGAGCAGTGCCGCGCCCAGGCCCTGCACGCCGCGGGCGGCGATCAGCATCCCCGGGCCGGTCGCCAGCCCGCAGGCGATGCTGGCGGCGGTGAACACCACCACGCCGGCGACGAGGAGGTTGCGCGGGCCCCACAGGTCGCCGAGCCGCCCGGCGGTGATGAGCAGCACCGCCAACACGAGGGCGTAGCCGCTGACGACCCACAGGGTCTGGTCCAGGGTCGCGCCCAGTGCGTCGATCATCTCGGGGATCGCGATGTTCACGATCGTCAGGTCCAGCAAGGTCATGAAGAACCCCAGTGACACGGTCACCAGTACCGCCCAGGGGTTCCCGGCCCACTTCCGCATGTGTCCGCTCCTCTCGTGCCGTTCGCCGGGAGCAAGCGTAATACATCTTTTTTGATGCATCAAGATAGATGGATATCGGAGGTGCAGGAACCCTGCCCCACCGCTCCGGCCTCACCCGGGACGTCACCGGACGAGGCCACCCGTACCGGGCCGACGGCGCACCGGACCGCCCTCGGCGCGGCCGACCCGCGGGCACACAGCCGACCCCGGAAGGCCGCCGGGCCGCCCTGCCGAGCCTGTCTGCCGGGCCCCGTCATCGCGGCAACAGCAGCAGCAGGCGGAGACGGCCCGGAGCGCCTCCGGCGGGCAACGCGCCGGGGCGGGTCAGCGCCAGTGGAGTCCGAGGTCGGCGAGTTGGTCGAGCCGGGCGCCGATGAGCTTCGCGCGGCGTGACTTCGTGGTGGAGGTCCACACCCCGAGTTTCACTTCGGCCACGCCGCTGTCGCCGTCGGGCAGCTCCTCGGTGTGGCCACGGGCGGCGGTCACCGTCCTGGTTCGCTCCCGGTGCCGGGCGAGCGCGGCCAGGCCGCGGTCGAAGGCGTTCGGTTCCCGGTGCCGGGCCTCTTCGCCGTGTTGTCCTTCTCGGCGGGGGCGGCATTCGGCCGGATGCCGAGTGCGGCCGGTCGGATCCGCTGTTCGTCCATGAGGACCTGCCGGACGATGTGCTGGCGTTGGCGTTCCATCCACCTCCCGACGTCCAGGCCGTGGACCGTCACGCCCGGCAGCAGGTCGGAGAGTTCGGCCCCGCCCTCGATGCACTCGACCACGGCCGCCCAGCGACGTTGCCAGTCGATCGGCCCGCACCAGGGTGTCCGTGAGTCCCGTCGTCCAGTGTCATCGCGCCGGCTCGGCCCTGGTCTCGCCGGCCGTCGTCGTGGCTGGGCCGACCGCCTGGACACCGAGCCGATTCCCGCCCTTTCCGGCCGCGCCGGTCGCCTGCCGTCCTGCCCCCGCCCGCTTGCCCCGCCCCCGTTCGCCTCGACCCACAGCCCCGGCGGCCGTACAGGCACCGCCTGACCTGCAAACTTGCGAGATCGCCGGACTTTGCAGCACCCCTGCCGTCCGTGATCGCGTCGCCCAGTCCCTGTGGCGCAGAACCCACCGGGCCATCGCTCGACAGATCCACTGCGAGCAACGACGCAGGAAGGCTCTCGAACCACCGCTGCAGTACAGGGCGGGGCGTTCCCGTGCGGAGCAGCAGTGAGTCACGGAAAAGGCTCGGCAAATACGCTGAGTCATCGTCACTCGCGGTGCATCTTGACAGGTGTGACAGGAGGGGCGCCTACTGAAATGGTGAAGCCACCTGCAGGCGGCAAGTCCGCCCCGGCTTTGCAGACAAAACCGTACACCGTACAAAAGGTGCGGAAATGAAAAGCAGAATGCGGCCACGGGGCTGGATCGAGACGTTCCTGGCCTTGGTGAGCGGAATCGCCTTCGTGGTAACGCTGGCCTGGCCCGACTGGATCGAATCGGTTTTCGGCGTCGACCCCGACCAGCACAGCGGCGCCCTTGAGTGGGTCATCGTCGCTCTCCTCTTCTGTGCCGCCGTCGGTTTCTCACTGCTGGCCCGCAGTGAATGGCGCCGACCCCGCCCGCTGCGCACCGAATAGACCGGAGCCGGGTTCCTTCGGTGAGCCACCGGACCCGCGCAGGTGATTGGGGGTCAGCTGGTGGAATTCCCCCGCGGGGTGGCCGACGAGCGCGGCCGACGTGCCGTGGTGCACGACCGCCACGGCACGCTCATCGCCCTGCGCCTGGTGGACGGTACGGAGCTGTGGCGCCACGGGCGGGAATTGCGGCCCCTCGCCGTGCTGGACCGGGTCGTGGTGGCCCTGCGCGTCGGCACCCAGGCCCCGGCGGCCGCGGTGGTGGTACTCGACGTCGACGACGGCGGCGAACGCTGGACCTCGCCGCCGCTGCCGCTGCCGGACTGGGTCCGGCCCACGCCGGACGACACACCCGCCTTCACGCTGCACACCGAAGCCCTCGGGCCCGACCGGCTCGCGCTCCGCTGGGTCGCACGGTCGTGGTACGGCGGGGGCGCGCCACCCGACCGGGAACGGCTGGCGGAGCAGACCCGGGAGGCGCGCGGCGGGATCCTGGTCGACCTGACCGGCCCGTCACCGGAGGTGTCCAGCGGCCTGCCCGACGCCGAGCAGGCCAACCGGGAGCCGCCGAACGCAGAACCGCCCGAGCCGGGACCGCTGGAGTCCGCCTCTGCCGGACAGCCTCCGCTCGCCCCCGACGTGGTGCGGGCCGCCCGGGTCGGCGATCTGCGGATGGAGCTCGCGGTCGGCCCGCACACCGGCGCAGTGCTGCTGCGCGCCGTGGACGTCCGCACGGACTCGACGAGGTGGGAGGTGGAACTGGACGCCACGACCGCCCGCCGTCCGCCCAGGCTTCGCCCGTAGCGGTGCCCGGGCGGCACCGCACGGCACGGCCCCACCATCCAGGAGCACGCCATGACCATCTCGGACCAGGAACTGGCCCAGGTCAAGAACATCAGCGTCGAGCAGGTCGAGTTCCTGCGCAGGAGCCGCGGCACGACCAACGACACGCTCTACGAACTGCCGGAGGCGACGCTGCGCCGGGCGCTGCTCAGGGTCGAATACCCCGACATGCCCACGGCCCGGGCACGGTTCCGGCTCCAGCAGGCCCGCGGTGACGACGGGGCCCTGCCACCGCCGAACGCCCTGGGCCGGGCGCGGGAGCAGCGGCGTTCCCTGGTGGAGCGTGTGGCCCCGCCGCCGCGGACGGCCGGTGTGCCGACCGCCGTTCCGGGCACCGGGCCCGTCGTGGGTGGGCCCGAACCGGTGGCCGGGCTGGCGCTGGCCGGTTGGAGGTGGCTCGGCCCGGGCAACATCGGCGGCCGCACCCGCGGCATCGTGGCGCACCCCGACGATCCGGAGCGGATGTGGGCCGTGAGCGCCGGCGGTGGCGTGTGGCACACGGAGGACGGCGGCAAGCAGTGGGCGGCCGTCGACGACTTCCTCGACAACCTGGCGTGCACCTGCATCGCGATGGACCCCTCGAACCCGGACACGATCTACGCCGGTACCGGGGAGGGCTTCGGGAACGTGGACGCCATCCGCGGCGGGGGACTGTTCCGCACCACCGACGGCGTCACCTGGGCACCGATCGCAGCCACCCGGAGCGCGGACTTCCGGTCCGTGAACCGGATCGCGGTCTCCTCCGACGGCACGGTGCTGCTCGTGGCCGGGGCGACGGGCCTGTTTCGCAGCTCCGACCCGGCGCGCACGACCTGGACGAAGGTACTGGACGCCAGGCTCGGGGACGTCAGGTTCGACCCCGCCGACAGCAGCCAGGCGGTCGCGGGCGCGGTGGTGGACGGCGAGGCCTGGTTCAGTCGGGACGGTGGCGTCACCTGGCAGGCCTCGGACCACGGCCCCTGGACGGGCCGGGTCGAACTGGCCTACGCGGTCAGGAACCCCGCGATCGTCTACGCCTCGGTGGAGATGAGGAGCGAGAAGAGCATCGGCCGGATCTGGAGGTCGACGGACGGCGGCGAGACCTACCGGCCCAGGCGCGTCCTGGCACAGGATGGCACCCGGGCCCCGTACCTGGGCTCGCAGGGCTGGTACAGCAACGCGATCTGGGCCGGTGACCCGACCAACGAGAACCTGCTGGTCACCGGGGGCGTCAACCTGTGGCACAGCACGGACGGTGGCGACCACCTGGCCGAGATCAGCACCTGGCAGGCCAGCCCCGAATCGGCGCACGCCGACCAGCACGCCATCGTCTCCCATCCCGACTACGACGGCGCCGGCAACCGCATGGTGTTCTTCGGGAACGACGGCGGCGTGTACAAGGCGGACCTCTCCCGGGCCGGCACCGAGCCGAAAGCACCGTTCCTGAAGGGATGGACCGAACTGGTCAACAACTACGGCGCCACCCAGTTCTACGGCGGCGCCGGCCACAGCGGTACCGGAACGATCGTCGGGGGTGCGCAGGACAACGGCTCGCTCTGCTTCACCCCCGCGGACGGAACCGAGCGCTGGACGGAGTTCTTCGGCGGCGACGGCGGCTGGTGCGCGTCGGACCCGACCGACCCGAACGTCTTCTACGGCGAGTACGTCTTCCTGAACATCCACCGCAACACCGACGGGGCGACAACCGACGACACCAAGGGCGACCGTTACATCAGCGGCCAGTTCTTCAACCGCGCGATCGGCGCATGGGACTGGAAGCCGCCACCGTTCCGCATCGAGGACGCCAGAACCAAACAAGCCCTGTTCATCGCACCGTTCGTGCTGGACCCGAACGACCCGGAACGCCTGTTCGCCGGCGGCGTGTCGCTGTGGCGGACCGACAACGCCAAGAAGCCGAACACCTTCACCTCGGGCCCCGGCTGGCAGGCGATCAAGCCCGGTACCAAGTCCCTGATCAACCCGCCGATGATGTCCCGGATCAGCGCGCTGGCGGTGACCCCCGGCGACTCCGGCACGGTCTGGGTGGGCCACGAGGACGGCCAGGTCTTCCGTTCCACCGATGCCACCTCGGCCACCCCCGCCTGGCAGCGCATGGGCGAGGCCGGCCCCGACCGGCTGCAGCCACAGCGCTACTGCACCTGCATCACCGTCCACCCGGCGCATCCGAACACCGTCCACGTCTGCTTCGGCGGCTTCGTGAACGGCAACCTCTGGGTCACCGAGGACGCCGGCGCGCACTGGCGCAACCTCGCCGCCCCGTTGCCCGCCGCCCCGATCCGGGCCCTCGCGGTGCATCCGCGCCACGATCGGTTCCTGTACTGCGGGACCGAGGTCGGCCTCTTCGCCAGTGAGGACGCCGGCACGACCTGGTCGCCGACGAACGAGGGTCCGGCCAACTGCTCGGTCGATGAGCTGTTCTGGATGGAGGACGATGCGAAGGACGTTCTGATCTGTGTGACCCATGGCCGGGGAATGTTCCGGATCGAGCTGTGACATCCCGGAGGCTGCGGCGCCGGAAGCCCTCGACCGGCCCGGGGCCGCCGCCGTAGCCGGCGTCCACGGAGACGGACTCGGCAGCCGTAGGTGAGGGCGACGCTGCCCGGGTTCGAGGCACTCGCCGACACGACGCCGTTCCGGCGCGGGGACGAACCGGGCCGGACCTGGGAGACCGGGAAGAACCGGGTGTTCGCCCACTGCAGCTGACACATCACGAACCGGTCGGAAGGGCGGCCACCAAAGATCGCGCAGGCCAAGGCCGGACCGCTCACGGGCCCACTGCCCTGCCCGGCGAGCTGCCCGACCGTCACCGACCACGGCCAAGGGCACCCCGGTGCCCCGGACCGCCCTGGACGCCGGCTCACCGGCACGGAGACCGTCATCGTGGTCGTCGTCCTGGTCATCGCCGCCGCGCCGACCGCCGCGCCGACCGCCGCCGGCCAGCCGATGTCCGGCACGATGGAACTCCCCGGTGCCGCCGCCTGCACCGCCTGCCGTACCGTCACAGGACTGCGCGAGCCCGGTCGGCCCGCCGCGGACGAGAACTGACGGACACCCATGGGACGGCGTGAGAACGCCGCCGCCGCGGGCACCAGGCAGTCCGAGGTGCTCGCAAGCCGGCTGCGCCGACACCGCGAGCGCCGCGGACTCTCCCACGTGATCGGATCCCGGCGCCAGTGTTCGAACTTCGTCGGGACAAGGTTCCACCCGTCGGACTCCGACGAGATCCCGGCCCCACCGGACCGGCGGCGGTCCCCTCGGGTGTGTGTCCGGGGGACCGCCGGTGCTTCTCCGTTTTCTAGAGGGCGGTCAGGAGGATGCCGATCAGGGCGAGGCCGAGGGTCATCGCGCTGAAGAAGGCGAGGGTGCCCCGGTCGACGGCTGCGGCCACGGGTGCGCCGCCCTGCCGGGCGGTGCCGTAGCCGAGGATGCCGATGACGGCGCTCAGCACGAGGAGCACGGTCAGGGCGAGGAACACCTGCAGGAGGGCGTGGGCGCTCATGCGGCACCTCCCCGGGTGCGGCTGCGGCGGGTCGGGCTGCTGGTGCGGAGCTGCTGCCCGTTGCCTGCGGGCGGCGTTCGGTCGAGCATGGCTGTTCCTCCCTTGTGAGGTGCGGGGCCCGCCGGGACGAAGGTGCAGGAGCCTTCCCGGCGAGCCTTGTGGGTGCTTCAGTTCTACGGTCCCGGGGAATGTCCACCAAGCCGGACAATGCTCTGACCTGGACTTTTGTGACATTGTCGAATGTCCTGACACGGGCTGGTGCCGGGGGCGAGGATTGTCCGGCGCCGCATCGGGCGCGGGAAGGCGGCGGACATTCGATGACGACGAGCCCAAGACGGAAGCCGGGGCCGAAGCTCAAGGAAGACCCGGCCGGGATGGGCTACGGGTCGCCCGAGGTCAATGCGCTCATCGCGAGGGTCCACCAGATCCTCAACCAGTCCGGCGCAGGCCCGACCTCGATCGCCAGGAGCCGGGGCATCGACAAGCAGCAGGCGGAGCGGCAGTTGCACGAGCCGCAGCCCGCCTGGCACCACATCGAGTTCGCCGTCCGGCACTGCATCGAACTGGTCGGCGGTCAGGACCGGCACGGCTGGCTGGAGGAGGTCCGCGGGCTCTGGACGAAGGCACAGCCCGCCGGCGGGCCCGCTCCGCGCACCGCCGCAGCTGCCACTGAGCCGGATTCCGGGTCCTTCACGGGGCCGGGGATTCTGGGGCCGTTGCTGGACCTTGTCCTCGAAGGGCGGCACGGCTTGGTGGCGGAGCAGGTGCTCGCCGCCATGCCCGGGACCGCCGGGGCGGTGGAGGTCCTGCAGGAGGTCGGGCGCCGCAGCCCGGCCGCCGCGGCCGCCGTGCTCCAGGAGGCGGCCGGGCAGGCGGGCCGGGAAGTGGCCGACGCCTGGATGGAGGCCCTCGCCGACAGCGCGCAGGACGTCGCCGCCGCGGTGCGGCGACACCTGCCGCCCGACGAGCCGGAGCCGGCCGAGCCGGCCGAGCCGGTCGCGCCCGCCGTGAGCGTTGCCGACCTGGACCCGCTGGCCTTCGACGGCCGGCGCCTGGCGCTGCTGGTGCGCCGTGGCGAGACGGCCCGGGCCGTCACGGACGTCCTCCTGCAGACGACGCCCGAACCGACGGACGACGACGCCCGGCCCCGGCGGCGGACGGGCCTGGACGAGGCCACGGCACGGGCGGCCATCGGTCACGAAGGTGTCCGTACCGAGGACGCCACCCGCCTGGTCCTGGCCCTGCGCCAGGGCGACGCGCACGACGCGGGCACGCTGGCCGCCGTCCTCGGGGAACTCGTCGTGCGCGACCACACCGAACTCGCAGCCCTCGTCCTGCAAGAGCTCCACCAGGAGGAGGAAGCCCTCACGGCGGCCGTCCTGCGGGACGTCCCCCGCCCCCGCGCGCTCGCCGTCCTGGCGGCCTCGACCACCACACGCCGCGGCAGGCACGGCGCCACCAGGGCGCTGGTCGTCCAGGCTCCCCCGACGGTTGCCGCCGACTTCCTGCTCGCCGCCGCGAACGCCAGCAAGACGGCGAAGGAGCCGGTCGACCTGCTGCTGGAGATGCCGCACCAGGCCGCGGTCCTGCAGCACATGGCGGCGGGCGATTACCAGCAGACCGCCCGGGTCCTCAACGCCGTGGCCGAGGACTGGGACCTGACCGGCGACGACACGCCCGAGCGGCTGATCGCCCGGTCGTTCCTGCACGTCGCCCGCACCGACCCGCCCGCGGCCGCCCGGGTCCTGCTCCAGTTCCTGCGCTTCAGCACCCGCAGCGCGGCGGACCTGCTGTTCCTCATGGAGACCGCATCCGCCGAGCGGGACGCCACCACGGTGATCGCCCGCACCGTCACCTGCACCCTCGAACTCGACCCGCAGAGGGCCGCCGTCCTGATCGCCCGCATGGCCTGCCGGGTGGACTTCCCCATCCGCCTGCTGGAACGGGTCGCCATCGGCAACCCCGCCCACAACCGCCTGCTCGCCGCCGGAATGATCGCCCAAGACCTTCCGCACGTCCGCTCCCAGATCCCGGCCATGATCCGCCAGCAGGCGATTACCCTCACCACCGAACTCCTGCAGCACCTCGGCCGACTGGAACCCGAAGCCCCCTGGAACCTGATACGCCAGGCCCTGACGGACGGAGCCACCCCAGCAGCCCTCGCCAACGCCGACGCCTACGTCGCAGGACTGTGAACGCCACGGCGGTCCATGAGCAGCACACCGGCTACCGCGGCGTGACCGCCGAACCACGCCGCGGCACAGGACACTCCTGCCGTACGTGAGCCGGCCCGACCCGGCACCACCGGAAGAGGAAGCACCCCCGCCAGGCCGGGCCCTTGAGCACAGGCCCGCCCCGGTCCACACCACGACACACCGGTCCGCCGGATCTGTCAGCGCTCGACGCGGCTGCGCACCGCGAGGGCGGCGAGGCCCAGCGTCAGGCCGTCGAACCGGCCGCCCACCGGCCCGCACCCACCCACACCGGCCCCGTACCGGCCGCCGTCCGAGCTTGTCCTTCAAAGCCGAACCGGGCCGGTTGCGGCGTGCAGCATCGGGCGGCCGACCGCCCCGCGCAAATCCGTTGGCACCGACAGCCTTCAGATGGCAAGACTGCACCGGTGAACACTCTGCCGCCGTTGCCCGGCCCGCTCCCTCTGCCGGCACCGGACGTGCGTGCCCGCCACGTCGTTCCTGACTATGCGGACATGCACGCCTTGGTGGCCGACCTGGTACTGCCCGCCGACGCGCCGATGTACGTCATGAGCGCACTGGAAACGACCCGCGAGCTCATCCGGCACTCCTACTACCGGTACGAGTTCGCCACCGTGGCCGTCACACACTCCCTGTTCGCTCTGGAACACGTCCTTGCCGAGCGTCTGGCGATCGACGAACCACTCCAGGACCTCATCGAGCAGGCCACCGGCGCAGGGCTCGTCACGGCCGAACTCGCCGCAGAACTCGACCGCAGTCGACGACTGCGCGACGAACTCACGCAGGGCACCGCGACAAGTGCCGCCCTCGATCCGACCAGGGCCATCGACATGGTGCGTGCCGTCTTCGATGCCGTTTCCCTGCTCCTTCGCCCGGCATCCGAGGCAGAAGCGGCAGTTGTCGACCTGAGCGGAACACAGGCTGAAGAACGACTCGCCCGTCTGTGGGAGGAACACCGGCATGCCCTGTACCCCGACAGCTTCCGCGGCGTCGACATCGAGGGCGTGGAGCTGATCCTCCTGGACGCCGATGTCGCCGGACTTGTCCGGAGGGAGCTGAACGGCGGGCTCGATGACCACGGCATCGCCGTTCTCTGGGCGTGCATCGCCGACCTCGACAAGATCGTGCCCCTGATCAACTCGGAGTACTGCGCCTCCTACTTCGCGAGACTTCGGACGATGGCCAAACTCGCAGCGGCGCGCTCCATCCCCACCGCGACCTGACCATGTGCGACCGGGACGTCGAGGCCCGCCCTGCCTGTCGGTGGGGGTGTCCAGTGTCGTGCGAAAACCCCTTGCTCCCCGGCCTGCCGGCTTGGTGGGATGCGGGGGCTTCGACGGTGGGAGGGGACGGCTTGGCGGTGTTCGGGTGTGCGGGCTGCGGTGCGGTCCTGACGGCGGCGGTGTCGGAGGTGGCGCTGCCGATCCACCTGGCCGACACCCACTGGGAGGAGCTGCATCCGCCGCTGCTGGAGGCGGGGACCTATGCCGTCGACCCCGAGCCGTACGGGCAGCCCTGGCGGCGGTGGGACGAGGTCGGAGCGCAGGAGGCGGTGAAGCGGGGGCGGTTCGCACCGTTCGGCGCGCTGTCCGACGGGCCGTCGGACAGCGTCCTCCTCGCGCCCGGCGACATGCGCGGCACCGGGCTGATCCTCGAGCGGGCCGGGGGCTACTGCATGGGGATCGACGGGAGGGACGGGCCGAACCTCGCCTGCCTGGGCTGCGATCTGCCGGTCGCAACGAGGATGGACGACTGCGGGTGCTGGCAGGTCGTCCGGCTCGTCCCGCAGGCGGTGGTACGGCTGCCCGGCCCGCCGGAGCGGCCGGTCATGGACTGGGCGGAGCTGCCGGCCACCGGCGCGCTGTGGCACCGGCTGAGCGAGTACCGGGACATCCCGGCGGGCGCGGCCCTCGCCCAGGTGGTGGTGGCCGCCGGGGGCGCGCCGGTCGAGGCGGCGCCCGGGCCGGTCGCGGCGCTCCTCGGCCTGGCACTCGGCGCGCTGCTGCCCGCCGGGGAGGGTGCGAAGCGGCTGGACCTGGCCGGGCCGGGGTTCGGGGAGCCGGCCGCCGACCTGGTGCTGGTGCCGGTCCATCCGCAGACCGGAGACATCTGGCAGCCGCACACCGGGGCGGTGCCGGTACCAATGGATGCTGCGCTCTGGGCCGAGCTCGCCTTTCCGCCGCACCGGACCCGGCTGCCGGTGGTCGGCGGGCTGCCGGCCGGCGTGGAGCGGGACGACCCGCTGCCGCCGCACCCGTGGTACCCGGTTCAGCCGTCCGGGGAGGCGTTCCGGTACACGCTCGCTCGGATGCCCGCCGTCAGGGAACCGTGGCTGCGGGCGATCTACGACCGCGGATACTGACCGGCCGCAAGTAGTGCGGACCCGGGCCCCGGGTTCGAGGTAGACGATGCGGCTTCGTCAGGGAGCGGCGCTCCCCGCTTCAGGGCTTCTCGATCTTTCGAAGCAGCTCGCCCTCGGTGCAGGTCTGGTCGGCGTCCAGAGTGAGAGCGTGGTGGTGAACCGGTCTGTAGCTCGATGACCAGCAGCTTTCGGGTGGTGGCGGTGTTGGGGTGGTCGGCTGCGGGCAGCCAGCGAGGAGTTGGCTTGGTCGTGGAGGTGTGGGATGCCGTCGGTGATCGCTTTGTTGGAGGTCCGGGAGGCGCGGGCCCGGGAGGATCTGGAGTCCTGGCTGGGGATGCTTCGGGAGGCCGAGGTGCAGGCGGAAGCGGCCCGGCAGCGGCTGGAGCATGCGCGGATCGCCCGCGAGGAGGTGGCGCTCATGTTCGCCGAAGGGTCGACCGCGGGCCAGGAGGGTGGCGGGGCGTCACCAGCGCCGACTGTGGTGGAGGAACCCGTGCGTGTGGTCGGGACAGTGCCCGCGGGTCCGGTGCTGAGGGAGGGCTACGATGCCCGGCCGCCGGTCTGGCGGGCGGGCCTGGGGGCCGATGCGTTGTGCGGGGCCTACCGGCAGGTCTTCGAGACGGCCCTGGCCGCACCGGGGCCGGTCACGGTGCAGGAGCTGACCCGGGCACTGGGACGGGACGCGGCGCGGTTGAACGAGGTGGAGAAGGTGCGCCATCGTGCCTATGCGCTGGAGGCGCGCGGCTGGCTGCTTCGTGAGCGGGGCCTGTTCAGGCCTGCCGCTGGTCCAGGCGCTCGGGCCGGAACTCCGGCCAGTGCAGGCGCTCCTTCGCCAGCTTCCGCGTCAGGGTGATCAGGCCGGCCCACCACACCATCTGCGTGTGGTGGTCGGGCCGGCGCTCGTGGTCGCGGTTCAGTCGCCGGGCCCGTGAGAGCCAGCCCAGCGTGCGCTCGACCGCCCACCTGCGTGCGAGCACCACGAATCCCCTGGTGCCGTCCGGGCGCTTGACGACCTCGACCCGCACTCCGTGCGCCGCGAACGCCTCCGCCAGGGTCGGGCCCTGGTAGGCGGTGTCCGCCCAGACCAGTTTCAGCAGGCGTCCGGGCTCGGCCATGAACGCGTTGATCAGTTCCGGGGCGGCCACCGAGTCGTGCACGTTCGCGGGGGTGACGGTGACCTCCAGCAGCAGACCGCCCGTGTCGGTCAGGATGTGACGCTTGCGTCCGTCGCGCCGCTTGTTGCCGTCGATCCCGCGCGTGGCGGTGGGGCAGGTCTCCGAGCCGTCCACCGACTGCGCGTCCATGATTCCCGCGCTCGGCTCGGCCACCCGGCCCTCCCGCTTGCGCTGCAGGCGACGTAGCCGCTGGTAGAGCTCGCGCACGTATCCGTGGCGCGACCAGCGGCGGAAGAAGTCGTAGACCTTGCGCGGGGCCGGCAGGTCGACGGGCATCGCCCGCCACTTCGCACCGTTGTCGACGACGTAGCGCACCGCGTCGACCATCTCACGGTGGCAGTAGGCCTCGGGGCGTCCGCCCCGGCCCTCCAGCCAGGCCGGCACCGGCATCGAGCCCTTGACCTGGGCCCATTCCGCATCCGTCATGTCGGACGGGTAGTGCGGCGCACGCCGCCCCGCCGCGATCGCCCCGTACTGGTGAACGAAGCAGTCACACGCCAGAGTGAGCGAAGTGGCATCGCCCGGCACAGGAATGGTCAACTGGTACGGCAACGGGCCTCCTGGGCCGGAGGGTTGGTCTCGACAACCGCACTCCTACCAAGAGGCCCGTTCGTCTACACCCGCTCAGCCGCCAGCATGAACGTTCAAGGCATCCCAGACCCGACCCCACCGAACACCACCCGATTCACCACCACGCTCTGAGGTTTTCTCAGCGGTGATCACTTCCAGATTCCGTTGAGGACGAGGGCGGCTCGGGCGATGTCGCCGATCCGGTTGGGGCTGAGCGTGACGTGCTGCAGGGTGCGCCAGTGTTGCTTGAACTCGGCGGCGGCGCGCTCGCCGAGGGCCCGGGCGTGCCGTATCAGGGTGCTGAACATGCGGGTATCGACGTGAAGTGCCTGTTCGGACTTGACCTTTGGACGGCGGACAGGGATGAGAATGCCGATGCCCGCACCGGTGTAGCCCTTGTCGGCCAGGGCCAGCAGACCGTCGGCAGTTGCCTTGTAGAGGGCAGGCAGGACGTGGATGCGAGCTGCGGTGATGTCGGGGGTCGAGCCGGGCTCGACGTCGGAGACCCACAACGGGGTGCCGTCCGGGGCCGACAGGAACTGGATGTTGCCGCCGAACGCCTTGTGCTTCTGGCTGAACCACAGGTCGTTGCCGTTCTCGCGGACGCCGGCCAGGCGGTCCGACTCGATCGGCGTGCCGCCCAGGATGACGTGTGTCATGCGCTCCCGCCGGCAGCGGGCGAGGACCTCGTGCAGGTCGGGGCCTGGTCGGCGAGGATGTCGATGCCCTCGTGCAGGTACTGGTAGCCGGTGGCCCGGGAGACGCCCGCGTCTCGGGCCGGGCAGTGCACGCGGCCGCGCTTGCGGAACCAGCGCAGCACCAGCACCGTCTGCCGGAACGGGCCCAGCGCCCGCGAGCCCTTCGGCGTGCCGATCCGGCGACGACGGGCGGCCAGGAGCCGGGCGAGGAACTCGACAGCGTGGCGCGGGACGTCGAGCGTGGCAACATAGGTGACCAACGTGAAGCCTCTGGTAGTTACGGACATGATCTTGTGGTGAGACCTGTCCTGCCGGGGGCTTCATCTCTGTCCACGGCCGGGGACGTTCTGTCCGATCCGCCCCGCCGCTACCGGTTCACTCCGCTTCGGGAAGATCATTTCGCTGAGAAAACCTCACTGATCCAGTCGGGATCGGAAGCCCGGTTGTGCCGTGGTGAAGAATGAGGAACGCGGTCACCAAGGAACGTGCGGTGGAACTGGTCGAGGTGCTGCTGTCGAGACAGCGGCAGGAGTCACCATGGATGGCGCGGGAGCCCGAGCGGGCCGTGGCAGACGTGTACGAGCACACCTTCGGGTGGCTGGTCTCCGTGGAGTCGGTGGAGTACATCCGCAGCCGGGATCCTGGGAAGATGCTCATAGGCCAAGGGCCGTATCTGGTGGACCGGCAGGACGGGAGCATCCACCACATCCCGGTCACCACATTCGTCGGTGACCGCTGGGAGGAGCTCTACCTCCGGCAGGTCAGGGGCCTCCGGCCGCCAGACGAGCCCGATCCGCTGCTCACGGCCGTCCGGGCACTCGTTCGCTCCGACGGGGTGATGGCCGCGATGCGCCGCCTGCGGAAGCAGGCACCGCTGTTGGGATCTCAGCAGGCGAAGGCATATGTCACGGCCGTCAAGGACGGGAAGGAGCCCCGGCGGAACTGGTCCGCCTCATACTCAGGCCTTCGGGTCGACCGGCGGTGTGGACCTCGGCGTCCGGGGCCAGCCGCAGGCCGGCCATGGCGAGGAAGTCGGCGAGTTCGATCGAGCCACCGTTGGTTCCGTCGTCCCAGCTGGTCCAGAGACTCGACTCCTCACCGTCCCAGGTGTCGGTGTCCTCGCTCGGATGCTGCTCGACGGTTCCCTCGCCGTGCCGGTACCGCAGGTACAGGTACCAGACATCCCACTGCGACGGGCAGCCCCCGCAGGTCTGCACCACCCGCGCGAGGGTCAGGTCCTCGTGCAGGTGGGCTTCGACGGCGCCCAGGTCCTGATCGTGAGCGATGACCAGATCGTCGTCGAGACCGAGCAGCCGAATGCTTCCGCTGGGGAACTGGAGCGTGAGGCCGGCGGTGAAGTTGACACGGCCGTCGTCGTAGCCGATCTCCCGGACCGAGCGGATGGGCTGTCCGACGAATTGGGTCAGCAGGACATCCGGTGAATCGTCGATCACGGAGACCTCGCCGTGCTCGACCATCGCATACGGCCGGTGCGGCTGGTCGACGCGCAGCAACAGCCCGGTTCCCGGCGTGTGGAACAGAACCGGGTCCAGTCCCTCCAGGTGAAGCCACAGGTGTAGCAGCGACGGCTCGGCGTCGGCGTACCGGTGCCAAGCCGTGGTCACCCGCATCAGCTGCTTCCCGATCAGGTCGGTGACGAACAGCTCCTCATCGTCGATCACACGCCGATGCTCGCATGACCTCTCCAACAGGACACCTGAATTCCCGCGCCACCGGCCGAGGCCGTTGCAGGACCTGACCCGTTCGGTCAGCGGTCAGCACTGAAGCACGTTCACGACCTGCCCGACCACGCCGACCACCAGCCCACCCGGGCCGTCCCCGCCGCCCTGGCCGCTGCCGGTATCCCGCTCACCCGGCTCACCGACCAGCGCAACGACTCCAGCATCAACGGCGTGTTCGCAGGGCCCAGCCTCCATGACGAGGACCGGTCCGCCGACGTCCGGTGGTTCGTCGACGGGGAGATGGAAGAGCAGCCCGTCCGGTCGGCGAAGTGCGGGGAGGTGATCCGGGCTGCCAGGAACGCCGCCCTCGACCAGGTCGCGGCCGCGCTCCGCGCCGACGGCTACCCGGTGTGGCGCGTCGAGTCCGTAGCACCCGGACCCGCCGGCCCTGCACCTCACCGCGACGTCGGCCTGATCGTCACGCCCGTGCCGGGCCCGCCCCGCGGGCGTGGCACTGCCGCTTTCCCGGGCCGCGGTGTCCGGCCTCACCACAGGTGCAGGAAGCTCCGGACATCGTCGAAGCCGTCGACGGCCCGGCCGTCCACATCCGACGGGTCCGCCTGCGCCCGCGCCGCCAGTGACTGCGCCAGCGCGAGGGCCTCATCACCCAGACGCCCGAAGCGCCGGGCGACATGCCCCAGGCACAGGCCGGCCAGACCGAGCAGAGGACTGCCCGGCACAGCCCTCGTGCCGACCCGCACACACCAGTGCTCGACGAACTCCCGATCGTCATCGCCGAGCGCACTCCCGACCAGGACGCCCGCTGCCTCGCCCTCGTGAGCGGGGTCGTGCAGGGCCCGCTCCAACACCTCGGCCACCACCTCGTGAGGCAGCGCGGAAGGGTTCTCGAAGCGCAGATGAGAATGCATCCCGTGAGGCTACGCCGCCAGCGCCGGGCTCCGGTTCACCGCTGGGGCGGGCTTCGGGCGCGGCCGCCCTGGGATCCCCGGCGCTGTGCCACGGCAGCGGTGTTCCCTTGTACGGCCGCGGCGGCCGCCCCGGCTGCAGGTCGGTCCGTGCCATCGCACTCCTACCGTGCATCCTTGGTACGGGAGAGACGAACGCGAGAGAGCTGGGCGAGTTGACGCACGAGGACGTCCACGCCGGTGAGCGCGGTACCCGCGCACGGTGCCTGCCTGAGCCGTGGATGTGCGATGTCTTCCGTCTCGACGGCAGTCTGAGGGACATCCGGGTCCTCGATGTGACCCGCGGCGGGTGGATCGCCGTCCTCGAACGCCTGCGCGCTGTGGCCGACGAGACCGAGGTGGAGCACCCCTACCCCCGGCTCGATCCCGTGCGTCCCGCCATCGCCGACCTCTTCCGTGTCTGGGCGGACGAGCCTGAGGGCCAGGGGACGAGTTTCTCCTTCCGGGCCCGTTTCGGCGCCGTCCGGTTCTTCGCCGTGCCCTACGACGAGGAGGAGATCGAGTTCTCCGTCCGGCCCGAGGACGTCCTCGACGGGGCAGGAGTGGCCGCCGTGCTGCGGTTCCTTGCCGAGATCGCGACGGCCGGCCGGCGACCGGCCCTGCTGACCGCCGAGGTCGTCCGCTACGACCCGCATCTGCCGGCGCTGATCTCCCACGACCCCGTCACCGGCCTCACCTCCCACATCTGAAAGCCGGCATCCCCCGACGCACCGCACACCGCCGGACGCCGGACGCCGGACGCCGGGGTCGGCCCTGCCGGCCCGGGACGGCGGGTTCTGCCTCCGTCCGGGCGGGCCCCGTTGCGGCTCCGTCCTTCCGCGGTTCCGTCCTTTCGCCGCTTTCGACCGTGGGGTTGACCGGTGGTCTGCCGCACCTATGGTGTGTCCTGTTCCCGCCCGGCTGCTGTCGAGTGCTGTGTGCGCTCCGGTGGTGCGGGCTTCCCCGGCACTCTTCCTGTCTCTTCACCCCGTCTGGGGCGGGAAGGGTGCCCCCGTCCCGTGACCCCTGCCCGGCCCGGGGGATGCGGGGCGGGGTGGGGGGGCGGGGGCCCACACGCCCCCCCCCCCCCCCCCCCCCCCCCCCCCCCCCGGGGGCCCCGCCCCCCAGCGGGATCCGAACGGACCCCGGCCGCCACCACACCCCACCGCCCTCCTGGTGCCCCGTACCCCGATGCGGCCCTCAGCGAGGAGGACCGCAACAGCATCAGGACCCAGCTCATCGCCGACGGCGCCGACCCGGACACACCGACTTCCCGCCGAGCGGCGCCTGAACGGCGACCACGCGACGCAGCAAGTCGACCTCGATGTGAAGGGGACGTCCGGTCGCCACAGCTACCCGGACGTCCCGCCCCGCGCCTATCGGCGCCCCCGCAACGGCGCCCGACCTGGTCCCGGGCAAGAGGACGTGAAGCCGTCCGCGCGTGGGCCTACATGCGGCGCGTCGGCAGATCTTCCCGGGCTCGCCAGAAGTCCGCGTCCCGAGAGTCGGTCAGCTGTACCGTCATGCGTTCGGCACATGCTTCGAAGGCTTGGGGCAGCGAGATCTCGTCGCCGACGACGAACGTGAGGACGCCGACGTCGTGGGTGCCGTGGTCGGCTTCGCACATGCACGCCACGTTGACCGAGGCGCTCACCTCATGCTGACCCAGCTCCGTCCAGCCCACCTGAAGCTGGAACTCCAACCAGTCACCATCGCCCGACGGCTGGACAGCGCACAAGATGAGGATCACCCACGTCTCGGACTGCGGACCCGCGAAGACCGAATACGCCGGCCACCAGTCCCACCCCTTGGCGAAGGCCCCGGCCTGAGTCCCGCCAACACCACGCGCCGCACGCCGAAGTGATTCAAGGCCAGCGGCCGACGACTGGGGGAAGAGCACGCTCAGGGGGATGTCGTCGGCGGTGCCCATGCCCATGTACATGAGTCGATCATCCGTCCCCTCCGGCGCGGACAACAAGTGCCTTCCGCCTCTCCGCAGCCCGGCCCCGGGACAGGAGCCCCGCCGCGGTGCCGCGTAGCCACCCGGCCGTCGGCGGGTGCCCTGCCGACGGTCCCGCCGTCACCAGGTAGCGCGGGGTCCGGCCACCACCCGTGTCTACCCGTACCGTGTACGCGGCCGCGGGCCCGTCGGATCCCCACGCTCCGGCCCTGCCGAGCTGATGTGTGCGCCGGACCGGGACTTGGTCGCAGCGCTGAACTGCCGCGCCCAGAAATGGCGGATGGAACGCGGCCAGCTCCAGGCACCCTCCCGCCCGCGCCACCCCGGTGGCCGCCGACGGCGCTGACCACCACCTGCCGGCATGCAGGTGGAAGCGCGCTCGTGTCGGCACCTGTCGGCGTACACGTCGAAGTGGCTCGGTCACGTCCGCTGGAGTGGTCCTACGTTGTTGGTGGGTCGGAGGGGCCGGTCGTATGGTCCTGGGATCCAGAGACTCCGGGTATGGCTATGGAGTGGTTGCCATCGATGGCTCGATACACCTGGCCGCCCGGAGTCTCACGACGACTCGGCCGCTGATTAGGAGCTGCGAGCCCCTCGGGTGCATCGCTGAGTAGGACCATGCCGGCGAGGTCGTCCGGAACACACTCAGCGAGCGACCGGAGGTACAGGTGACCCGGATCTGGGCGGGGACCGACATCGGCAAGACCCACCACCATTGCGTGGTGCTGAACGCGCAGGGCGAACGACTGCTGTCGCGCCGCGTGCTGAACGACGAGCCGGAACTGCTGGCCCTGCTCGCCGACGTGCTGGCCCTCGACGAGGACGTGGTCTGGGCCGTCGACGTCGGCGACGGCATGGCCGCACTGTGGATCAGCATGTTGCTCAACCACGGCCAGCACCTCGTCTACATACCCGGCTTGGCCGTCAACCGGGCCTCGGCCGGCTACCGAGGCATGGGCAAGACCGACGCCAGGGACGCCACGGTCATCGCTGACCAGGCTCGGATGCGCGGAGACCTGACCATCCTCCGACCGGACGACGAGCACGCCGTCGAGCTGCGAGTCCTCACCAACCGGCGGGCCGACCTGAACATAGACCGCACCCGCAGGATCAACCGTCTGCGCGGCCAACTCACCAGCATCTTCCCGGCCTTGGAGCGCGCACTCGACCTCGGCAACGTCGGGCCCCTGGTCCTGCTGAGCGGGTACCAGACCCCGGCAGCGCTACGGCGGATCGGCCGCAGGCGTCTGGAGACCTGGCTGCGAAACCGCAAGGTCCGCAGCTTCGAGGCCTTGGCCGAGACTGCCCTGGAAGCGGCCGCGCGACAACACACCGCGGTCCCCGGGGAGAAGATCACCGCGCAAGTGATCCACACCCTGGCCACTGAGGTGATGAGTCTCAACGACCAGATCACCGAGATCGACAAGCTCATCGCAGACCGCTTTCGCGACCACGAACTCGCCGAAGTGATCGCCAGCATGCCCGGCATCGGCCCGCTGCTGGGCGCCGAGTTCCTCGCGGCCACAGCCGGCGACATGAGCCGCTACGGCACCGCCGACCGCCTGGCGAGTCTCGCTGGGGTTGCCCCGGTCCCTCGCGACTCGGGCAACGTCAGCGGCAATCTGCACCGGCCCCGGCGTTACCATCGCGGGCTACAACGCGTCTTCTATTCCTCCGCGCTGATCAGCATCCGCACCTGCGACGACTCGCGCCGTTTCTACGAACGCAAACGCTCCGAGGGTAAGCGCCATACTCAGGCCGTGCTCGCCCTGGCCCGTCGACGCGTGAACGTCCTATGGGCTCTCATCCGTGACGGACAGTGCTACCAGAGCGACCCATCCGTTACTGCTGCGGCTTGACAACCTCATTAGGAGGTGTATCGACGGCCACTCGGTGATCCAGTGTCAGGCTATGCGGTGAGTGCGGTCGGGATGGTCTCGTCGGGGGTTTCTCCCTCGATCGGGTGGAGGCGGCAGCGGCCGAGGATCTCGGAGCCGATGTAGCGGCGCTGTTCGGCCCATTCGTCGCTCTGCTCGGCCAGGACCGCGCCGATCAGCCGGATGACCGAGGATCGGTCGGGGAAGATCCCGACGACGTCGGTGCGACGGCGGATCTCCTTGTTCAGCCGCTCCTGCGGGTTGTTCGACCAGATCGACTTCCAGACCGTGCGCGGGAAGGCGGCGAAGGCGAGCAGGTCCTCACGGGCGCGCTCCAAGTGCTCTGCGGCTTTGGGGAATCGCTCGTCGAGGGTGGCGATGACGGTGGCCATCTGCTTACGGACCGCGTCGGCGTCGGGCTGTTCGAAGACGGTCCGCAACAGGGTTGCGACCCAGGGCTGGGCCGACTTCGGGACCTGCGAGAGCAGGTTGCGTGCGTAGTGCGTTCGGCAGCGCTGCCACGATGCGCCCGGCAGGGTTGCGCCGATCGCGTCGACCAGGCCGGCGTGGGCGTCGGAGACGACGAGCTGGACCCCGCCCAGGCCGCGGGCGACCAGGGAGCGCAGGAATGCGAGCCAGCCGGCGCCGTCCTCGCTGGTGGCGACATCCAGGCCCAGCACCTCGCGCTGGCCCTCGTTGTTGACCCCGACCGCGACCAGGCAGTGGACGTTGACGACGCGGCCGCCCTCGCGGACCTTCTGGGTCAGGGCGTCGACCCAGACGAACGTGTAGGGGCCCTGGTCGAGGGGACGGTCACGGAACTCGGCTACCCGCTCGTCCAGGTGCTTGGCCATCTCGGACACCTGGGACTTCGACAGCTGGGTCACGCCCAGGCTCTCGGCGAGCTTCTCGACCCTGCGAGTGCTCACGCCGAGCAGGTAACAGGTCGCAACGACGCTGATCAGGGCCTGCTCGGCCCGGCGCCGGCGCTCCAGCAGCCAGCTCGGGAAGTACGAACCGGAGCGGACCCTGGGGATTGCCAGGTCGATCGTGCCGGCCCGCGTGTCCCAATCCCGATGCCGGTATCCATTGCGGGAGTTGACCCGTTCCTCACCAGGCCGTCCGTACTCGCCGCCGCAGGCCCGGTCCACGTCCGCGGACATCATCGCCTCCGCGAAGGTCTTCACCATCGCCCGCAACAAATCCGGACTCGCCGAGGCCAGGTTCTCCTCCAGCAAGGCGGCGAACGGCAGACTGTCAGGTGCGGTCATCGTGTTGGTCTCCTCTTCGTGACGTCAGACATCTCGAAGGATCAACCGGTGGCCGTCTCACGTTTCCAGACGACATCCGTTACCGGGAGGAAACCCCCGGAACGGGTGGAACCCATACACCACTTCCCAGGACGCAACCCGGCCTCCAGCCGTACCGCCTCACGGCGCTGGCGACCCTTCGTCGTCAGCCCGCCCCCATCCGCATATCGCATACCAACGGCATAGCGCGCAGAAGGCCGTCAGTCAGCTGCATAAACAGGCCAATCACCCCGAAGCGCCGAAGTCAGTAAGGACCGGTCCGAACGGAATTGCGGACTCGCCCGCATGGAGCCAGCGCAGGGCTGCCAGGTCGCGGATCTGGGCCGCGGGCAGCTTCGGGGACGCGGCGAAGTCGAACTCCTCCAGGGTGACCTGCTGCTCGAACTTCGCCTTCTGCAAGCGCCGTTGGAAGGCGACGGTCTCACGGCGGGTGATCTCGTCCTGGCAGAGGACCTGCAGGAAGTCCAGGTGGCCGAGTTCACCACCGTGGGCCTGGATCAGCCTCGCGTCCAGGGTCTCCAGCATCCCGGACAGCCGAAGCGCCTTCAGCGACTCACGCAGGGCGGTGTCCGTCACGCTCATCGAGCGGCCTCCTCGGCGTCGTCAGCGCCATCGCGGCCCGGGTCGCCCTCGGACTCGCCGGAGGTCGGGGAGCTGGCAGGTCAGGTGTTCGGCCGGTCGCGGTGAAGCTCCGCGCGACGCTCCTCGACGAAGTCCATGGCTTCGTGGATCGTGCAGCCGGACGCGTCCCGGTACGCCTTGATCGCATGGATGATCCGGCCGCTCAGGATCTCGCGGTCCACGCTCTCTGGCAGGTTTTCCATGGGCTGACCGTACCGACAGGCGTTCGACCCGCGCCGGTCAATATCACCTGGCAATCGGTCACGATCGCCTGTCAGAGGACACCGCCGCCGCCCGCCTGCGGCTGCTCCCGCCCCCCGGCCTGGCCCAGCCTGCTGCTCCTGGCCCCCGCCCACCTCCAGTCCGGCCGCCAGGCCGGCACCCCCTACGGCCGCAGGCAGCCCGCACGGGGGAGTTGGGGGACCATGTGGTGGCGCCCGCCGGGCCGCTGCCAGGTCGGGGCTCGTCGTGGTGCCGTGCTGTGTTTGTGCTGGTTTGGCTGCGGGTGGGGTGGCGGGGGTGGTGGGGTGGCCCGGTGGCTTTGTAGCCGGGGTGGAGCGGGAGGGGTTGCAGGGTGTCGGACTTTGACGAGCTGTTCGAGAAGGTGCGTGCCGAGCGGCGTGAGGCCAAGGCGTTGGCGGCCGAGCGCGGGCCCGAGCCCGTACCGGTGGTCCCGCTGGCCGGGTACGAGTTGATGCGGGCGTTGGGGAGCTGGGCGCTGAAGCGCTACCTGGACGCCGGGATCGCGCCGACCTTCCCCGCCGGCACTGCTGGGCTCTGGTCCCCGCCCCGTGTCGTGCCCCGCCCCGCTCCCGAGCCCCGCCGGTGGTGGCAGCGCCGGCCTCCGGCGGGCCCGGCGGAGTACGAGCGGGCGCCGGATCTGTGGGAGATCTTCTCCTACCAATACCGGAGTTCGGTCGAGGGGGAATATGTCCCGGGAGACCCGGGGATGTACGGCAGCGGCAGCTCCGGTTATTACGAACGGCGCCCGGTGGACGTGAAGGTGGTGATATGCGTCGACCGCGAGGGGAATCTGGCCTCCGTCCGAGAGGGACACTGCTTCACGGTACCTGCGGGGGGAAGGCTCCTGGCGGGCGTGATGATGCCGGACGACACGGTCAAAATCAATGTCATGAATACAGTTGACCGTATCGCCGGGGGCGGCATTCAGTGATGCGGTCAATTCCAACATGGAAATGAAATGAAAGGCCTTTGAGTCTAATGCGGGGGATTTCCGGAAATTCCTGACGCACTGCAGCTGACGGAACGCCGGTGACTGACGCCGCAGGAGGTGGAGGAAGCATTCCAGGGTGTGCTGAAGCTCCTTCCGTGGAGGAGGGACAAGCCGCACTACGGGCCGGTGGTCAGCCGCGAGTACAACCCCCCGGCCACCCGCGCCTGGCCGGCTGTCACCGCCTACTTCAGCACCGGGCACCTGGTGGGCGTGGCCATCGACGCGTTGCTTGGCCCCCAGGTCCTGCTGGACGGGATTCCGCTGGTGGGCCGCGCGCCGTCCCGGCTCGCCGCGGATCTCACCGCGTACACGGACGTCCGCGACATCTTCCTGCAGTACACCTACCTCGGTGACCTCGCCTCGGAGGAGCTGGGGCTATTCGGCGGCTCCCAGCGGGCCCACGACGTCCTCCTGACCAGGCCGGTGCTCGTCGGTACCTTCTGGGCGGACCGGATCGGTGACTACACGGAGACCCACCTCCCTCCGGCGGAGTGGCGAAACCGGAGGTAGCGGCCGGCGGGCAGTCAAGGTGCGGGCCCAGCGCCACGAGCACGTGGCAGATGCCTGGTGTTGGTCAAGATCGTGTGGCAATCGGTCAAGGTCACCTGTCAGAGGGACACGGGCCGCCGCCGCGCGGTGCGGGTGCAGCGGCTGCTGCTGGTCCGTCAGGGCGAGCGGCGGGGGCCGGTGCGGCTGGTCCGTTGGGCGGTACCGGCCCCCGTGGGGTCTGTAGGCCACCGTCGCCGCCTCGCCACGGTCCTGCCGCCGCAGGCACCTGGGCCCGCCGCCAGCCCCTGGCGGCGGGCCGTCAGGCTCCGGCTCCCGGCCACCCACCGGTCCGGCCGCCAGGCCGGCACCCCCACCGCGGCCGCAGGCCGCCCGCGTGTGGTGGACCAGGAGGAGTTGGAGGACCAGGTGGTGGTGCCCGGCTGTACCCCGGGCCCGCTCGTTCTTCCCCGACGGCCCGTTGGCCCCGTGCCGTTGCGCGCTATTGGGTCCCTGACGGAAACGGCCGGGTCCTTCGACGGGCTCGGACGCGGGCTGTGATTGTTCTCCCGCTCGGCCTCTGCGGTCCTCCGGTCACGGAGCACCATCAACGTCCTTCTGCTCTACGATCGTTGAGTACAACTCAACGATGTGGCGACGGGTGAGAGGCGATGGCCGCGGTGGCGATGTGGGAGCGGCACGAGACGGAGGCGTTCCTGACGCTGGCCGAGGAACTCCATTTCGGCCGCACCGCCGAGCGGCTGCACGTCACCACCGGCCGGATCAGTCAGGTGGTGCGGGCGCTGGAGCACCGCGTCGGTGCCCCGCTGTTCGAACGCACCAGCCGCACCGTGCGCCTCACCCCGATCGGGCGGCAGCTCGCCGACGACCTGCGGCCGCTGGTCAGGGCGATGGAGGAGGCCCACGACCGGGCCGTCGAGGCCGGCCGTGGCGTCACCGGCGAGCTGCGTGTCGCCTTCCTCGGCGAATGGACGGCCCCGCTGCTGCTCAAAGCCGTCGGGCTGTTCACCGAGCGCCATCCGGGCTGCCGGATAGAGGTCCGCGAGGTGCAGCTGTTCAACTCCCGGGCCAGTCTGCTGGACGGCTCCGTGGACGTACTGCTCGCCTCCTACCCGTTCGGTGGCATGGCCCGCGGCCCGGCGGTGCTGACCGAGCGGCGGGTGCTGGCGGTGGCCGCCGGGCACCCACTGGCGCGGGAGGAGTCGGTGTCACTGGAGGTGCTGGCCGAGCACCCGGTGGTGCAGTACCCGAAGGCGACGTCCGTCGGCTTCAAGCGCGACCGCACTCCCGAGCGCACCCCCGCCGGTCGCCCGGTGCCCAAGGGGCCGTCCGGCAACACCTTCTCCGAGATGCTGTCGCTGGTCGCGCTGGGGCGCGGGGTGCTGCCGGTGGGCGAGCACTCCCGGCGCTACTACCCGCGCCAGGACGTCGTGTACGTGCCGATCCACGACGCCCCGCCGATCCATCGCGGCCCGGTCTGGCGAGAGGGCAACACCACCGGACGGGTCCGGGCCTTCGTCACGGCCCTCCTGGACGCAGCCGCCACGGAGAAGACCTGACGCGAGCGGAACGGCGGCAGCTCCTCCTGCCCGCCGCCCGTCGCCACCTGCACCTCGTCGGCGGCCTGCCCCACTCACGTGGTGGCACGACGAGGGCACCGCGGAGCGCATCCACGACGCGCTGCGTGGCCGGCACCGCCTGGTGCCTGGCCCGGCCGTCCGTCGTCCAAGGCCTGCAGGCCCGTGATGACCATGCGGATGCCGTCGAACCGGTGATGCGCTGCGCAGCTGTGTGCAGCCGGGTCTCGGGCGGAGCGATGGCGGCACCGCCCGGAGAGGTGGTCCGCCGGCGGTGGTGTCCGCCGTCGTGCCGTTGCCCGTGGGGTCCTGCGGGGGTGCCGTTGCGCCGTGTCGTGCAGTGCAGCGCGGGCTGCGGCGCGGGCGGTGCACATCGTTGAGTGTGGCTATACGGACGTTTACTGATCGTGCGTTGATCGCTACAGATGGCGTGGCCATGCTGGTGGCGGCGGACAGTCGGCGGCCTGGGGGCCCGCTGCGCCGTGTGGGCACGGAGACGTGCCTGGGGCCCGGGGCCGGGAGGATTTCTCGCCGGCCGTAGCGGCTCCCGGGTGCGGCATCGTCGCGGGCCGTGGTTTCTGCGCGTGGGGCGCCTGGCTCCTTGTGGATGTGATGTGTGGCACATTGCGCGGGTCTGCTGGTCCCGGTCGGTCCCTTTCTGGTCACACACGTCTCTCTGTTCAGCCGTCAAAAACACCTGGTCAGGCGGCATTTCGTCGTTGGCGGCCGGTCCGGTGCGGTGGATGCTGCGCAGTCGAATCTTCGAGAGTGAGTGAGTGTTCGTCATGGGGTGGGTTGTGGGTGACCACGGCCGGTGGGGGTGGACCGCGGGGCGCAGAGCGCTCGCGGCATGCCTGTCCGCCGGTCTGATAGCGGGCGTCGGAGCGGCGAGCGCCGTTCCGGCCGCGGCCGCTGAAAGTACGGGAACCGGCGGCGCGAAGGCATCGCCGGCGGGTGCACCGTCGACGGGGACCGCGGAGAGCACCGCGGTCGCGGAGGCCAAGCGGACCGGAAAACCGGTCGACGTGGCGCCGCTGCGCACGGAGTCGGGTGACGTCGTCGCGCAGCCGGACGGCCGGCTGAAGTCGACCGTCTACGCGCAGCCGCAGCGGGTGCGCCGCGCAGGCGGGTGGGTGGACATCGACCCGGCGCTGCACAAACGCACGGACGGCACCCTCGCCCCGAAGGCCGCCACGGCCGACGTGGCATTCTCCGGCGGCGGCAGCACCGCCCCGCTGGTGCGCATGACCCTGGCCGGCAAAACACTGAGCCTGTCCTGGCCCAAGCCGCTGCCCAAGCCCGTCGTCGACGGCGCGACAGCCGAGTACCGGGCAGTCCTGCCCGACATCGACCTCAAACTGACCGCCACCCGCACCGGCTTCACCCAGATCTTCGTCGTCCACACCGCCCAGGCCGCCAAGAACCCCGACCTCGACACGCTGCGCCTGGCGATGAAAGGCGACGGCCTGCGGATCAAGGAGGCTGCCGACGGCTCGCTGTCCGCGGTGGACACAGGGGCCGGTGGCACGGTCTTCCAGGCACCGGCCCCGGTGATGTGGGACTCCACCACCACCGGGCCTACGGAGACGTCCACGTCGGCTGCGCCGTCGACCGCTGCCGACGGCACGAAGGCAGCAGCCACACCGACGGCCACTGACAGCGCAAAGGCGGCAAACCGGTCCGCCGCGAGCACGCCGACTTCCTCCGCTCCCGTTGCTGCGCCTGCTGCCGAGGGCGTGGAGCCGAAGCCCGGTGCGCGGGTGGCGCGGGTGGCGGTGGACTTCCCCGCCGCGCAGGACAAACTGGTCCTCACCCCGGACCAGGGGATGCTGGACGATCCGGCCACGGTGTTCCCGGTGATGATCGACCCGTCGTGGAGCACCCCGCATGCGGGTGACTGGGCGGGTGTGTCGAAGTACTACCCGACGCAGCCGTACTGGCACTACTCGTACAACTCCACCCCGGAGTACGACTTCGGCGTCGGCTACTGCGGCGACACCAACCGCTGCGCGCCCAAGGACGTGAAGCGGGTGTTCTTCCAGATCCCGACCGCGCAGTTCGTCGGGAAGCAGATCCTGTCGGCGACGTTCGGCGCGTGGGAGAGCCACTCCTACTCGTGCACGGCCAAACCGGTCGAGCTGTGGTCGACCGGCTACATCTCGAAGAACACGACGTGGAACTCGCAGAACGCGGCCGGGTTCTGGAGCCGCAAGCTGCAGACGGTGGACGCCGCGCACGGCTGGGACAACTCCTGCGCGAACGGCGCATGGGTCGAGTTCGGCGGCAGCACCTCGGACGCGGTGCGCACCTTGGCGCAGGACGCGGCGAACTGGGGCTGGCAGACGACCACTTTCGGCCTGAAGGCGGCCGACGAGACGGACCTGTACGCGTGGAAGCGCTTCACCGACGGTGCCTACCTGCAGGTGTACTACAACCTGCCGCCCCGTCAGCCCGCCATCGCCGACCTGACCATGCAGCCGGGCTCGTCCTGCTCGGCGACGGCGGTGCAGGTGCAGAAACTGCCGCAGCTCACCGCGGTCCTCAAGGATCCGGACGGTGAGGCGATCGGTGCGCAGTTCGCCATCGGCTGGGACGACGGCACCGGATGGAAGCGCAAGTGGTTCAACACCGGCGCCACCGAGTCGACCACCCCGGCGTCGGGCACGTTCAAGGCCTCGGGTTCGGCCTTCAACCTGACACTGCCCGACGGCGTGATCCCGACCGACCGGGACTTCACCTGGGAGGTGCGGGCCTGGGACGGCGCGAGCTGGGGCCAGTGGAGCTCCGACGGCACCCCGACCGCGTGCTACGTGCGGGTCGATGCCTCGATCCCGTTCGGGCCTGGTGTCATCTCGGCCGTCTACCCGATCAGCCCGTCCGCGGGCACTGCCCCGCCGACCGACGGGGTGGGCCGCTACGGCACCTTCACGATCGACGCGGTGGAGAGCAACGTCGTGAAGTACCAGTGGGGCCTCGATGCGGCCGCGTCCGCGCTGCACGAGGTGGCCACGACCTCCGGCGCCCCGCAGACGATCAACGTCCTGGTGGACAAGCCCGGCCCGCACATGCTCTCCGTCCGGTCGATCACCGGATCGGGAGTCTCGTCCGAGGCGGAGACGTACTACTTCAACGTCGCGAACGGCCGGGGTCAGCGGGGCGGCTGGGCCATGGACGAGACCACCGGAAGCACCACGCTGGCCGGCACGGCCGCCGGCACGGGCTTGCAGCTCAGCACGGGGGCCACCCTCCAGGCGCCGGGCCACACCGGCACCGCGATGGCCTTCGACGGCACCACCAACGCCTACGCCTCCGGAGCCCCCGGGCACCTGGACACCTCCAAGAGCTTCACCGTCTCGGTCTGGGCGAACATCGCCGACGCCGACCGGGTGCGCAGCGCGGTGAGCCAGGCGGGTCAGAACACCGCGTTCTTCGACCTGGGTGAGCGCGACGGCGTCTGGTCGTTCACCACCTTCACCCAGGACGTGGCGAACGGTTTCGCCTGGCAGTCCGCGCAGGGCACCGCCCCGGTCGTCCCCAACCGGTGGACCCACCTGACCGGCGTCTACGACAAGCCCGGCAACAGGGTCTACCTGTACGTCGACGGCGTCCTGACCGGCCAGGTCTACGCCCCATCCTCCTTCGCCGCCTCCGGCGCGCTGGAGCTGGGCCGGGTGCGCTACATGGGCGGCTACGTCGACCCGTGGAAGGGCTCCCTGGACGAGGTCCGCACCTGGGACCGCGCTCTCACCCAGGCCGAGATCACCCAGGTCGCCGCCGACCAGCCCCTGACCACCGGCCTTCCCGCCAGGAGCGTGTGGCACCTGGACGAGCCGACCGGTGCCACCATGGTCACCGGCACCCCGGAGAGCGACGCCGTCACCCTCAGCAACGGCGCCGCCGCAGGAGCTGCCGGCCGCACCGGCCAGGCCGTGCACTTCGACGGGACGGACGACTACGCCCGCACCACCCGTCCGGCAGCCGACGGCACACGGAGCTTCTCCGTGGCGGCCTGGGTACGCCTGCCGAAGATCGCCGCTGGTGATGTCACGACCCGGATGATTCTCAACCAGACGGGCGCCCACAGGAGCGAACTGGTCCTGTACTACGCGCCCTACACCAAGAAGTGGGTGTTCGGCCGGTACACCCAGGACGGCGCAGGCGCATCCCTGGTCACGGCCCTCCAGCCGGCCTGCACCGGACCGATCGGCAGCACTCCGTGCTTCGGTGCGACCGACGGTGAGTGGACGCACCTGGTGGGTGTCTCGGACGCCACCGCGAAGAAGATCCGCCTGTACGTCAACGGCTACCTCGTCGGTGAGTCCGACTACACCCAGACCACCCCGTGGGCCCAGCCGGGACCGCTGCAGCTCGGCGCGGTCTCCCTGGAGGGAGCCAACGCCGAGTTCTTCGGCGGCGACATCGACGACGTGAAGGTGTGGGACCGCATCATCACCGCACCGGAGATCGGCGACCTCGTCAACAGCACCTCGCAACTGCTGGGCCGATGGAAGCTGAACACTGCCACCGGAAACCCGCTCGGCTCGTCGAACGAGATCACCGGCGGCTCCGCGGTGGTCCTCGGTGGCGGTGCCGACATCAACCCCGACGGCAGTGTCCTGCCCTATGCAGGAGGCGGAACCCTACGACTCAGCGGTACCAACGCGTATGCGGAGAACACCCCGACCCTGCTGCACACCGACAGAAGTTTCAGCCTGTCCGCGTGGGCGGCCACCGCAGGTGTTCCTCTGCGGGACATGACGGTCCTGTCCGTCGCCGGCACCAGCGGCGCCTCGGTGACGCTGCGCTGGCACTACGTCGGGGTCAACAGTTCGGGACAACAAGTGGGTGAGTGGCAGGCCGCTGTCCGGTCTTCCGACACAGCGGGGGGCTACCAAACGACCATCTCGCACGCCACAAGCACCACGTGGAAGCCATGGTCGCACCTGGCGGTGGTCTATGACGGCCTCGCCGGCAGTCTGGCCCTGTACGTCAACGGCGAGTCGGACCGGTCGGGCTGCGAATCCGGCGATCTGACCTGCATCGGGTCAAGCTACTCCCTTTCTGCGTCCCGCCCGTTCGATGCGACCGGCGGCCTGCAACTCGGCCGCACCGGCGCGCCCAGTGCCTGGGGCGAGTACTTCTCGGGGGAGCTCTCCGACGTCCAGATTTACCAAGGTGTCCTGACCGATCAGCAGGTAAGCAACCTGTCGCTGCCGTTCTGACCGGAACCGGGCGCCGCACACTCCGAGTGCGCAGCCCCGGCGGGCCGGGCAGCAAATGCTGCCCGGCCCGCCCTGCAGCGGCCGCCCAGCCGACAGCGCCCCACTACTGGGGCGCCTACCCGAGGAATCATGTCCATGAATACGAACAGGGTCGCCCGGCGGCGGTCCCGGCCCAGGACGGCTGCCGTGGTGGCTGCCGTGCTGGTCGGGTCCTTGCTGCCTACGCTCCCGATGGCCGCGGCGGCGTCCGCGGCCGGCCCCGCGAAACTCGCCCCGCCCTCACCGGGCAAGCCGGTCAAGGTCAGCGACGCCAAGGTCAAGCCCCGCAAACCCGACACCACCGTCAGCAAGCCGGAAGCGAAGCACACGGTCTGGCCCGAGGCCGCAACCGCGAAGGTCACCGCACCGGCAGGCAGGCCCGTCAAGGCCGGCGACCTCCCCGTCACCCTCACCACCACGGCCGGCGACACCGCACCGTCCGCCGACATCCAGGTCCTCGACCAGGACGCGGCACGCAAGGCCGGCATCACCGGCCTCCTGCTGACCGTCACCGCCCCCACGAGCCCCGCCGGTACGAAGGCCCGGGTCGCCGTTGACTACTCCGGCTTCGCCCAGGCCTCGGGTGCCGGCTTCGGTGCCCGGCTGCACCTGGTCCAGCTCCCGGCCTGCGTCCTCACGACCCCGCAGAAGCCTGAGTGCCGGGTGCAGACCCCGCTCAAGGGTGGAAACGACACCGAACACCAGAGTGTCACCGCCGACGCCGTCCCCCTGACCGCGCCACAAGCCCCGGCCGGACAGCTGCGCGTACAGTCCGCACCCGGCGGACCGACGGTGCTGGCGGCCGCCGCAGCCAACGCAGGACCGACCGGCGACTACAAGGCGACCCCGCTGGCGGCCGCATCCACGTGGTCGACATCGCTCAACAGCGGCTCCTTCACCTGGTCCTACGGCATGCCGCTCACCGCGATGCCCGGCGGCCTCACCCCACAGGTCGGGCTCGCGTACGACTCCGGCAGCGTCGACGGCCGCACCTCCAACAGCAACAACCAGGCGTCCTGGGCCGGCGACGGCTTCACCCTGGACATCGGTTCCGTGGAGCGCACCTACAAGGCGTGCGCCGACGACGGCGCACCCAAGACCAACGGCGCCGACCCCGGCGACCAGTGCTGGGCCACCGACAACGCCACCATCTCCTTCGCCGGACGCTCGGGTGAACTGATCCCGGTGTCCGCGAACGAGTGGCGGATCAAGGGTGACGACAACACCAAGGTTGTGCGGGTCCGCGACAGCTCGCGCGGCAACGGCGACAACGACGGCGAATACTTCAGGGCCACCACCTCCGACGGCGCCAGTTACTTCTTCGGCTACAACCGGCTGCCGAACTGGACCTCGGGCAAGGCGGAGACCAAGTCCGTCTACACCGTCCCGGTCTATGGCAACAACAGCGGCGAACCCTGCTACAGCAGCAGCGGGTTCGGCTCGTCGTGGTGCCAGCAGGGCTGGCGCTGGAACCTCGACCTGGTCGTGGACGCGCACGGCAACGACATCACCTACTGGTACACCCCGGAGACGAACAACTACGGCCGCAACCTGAAGGCTTCGGACCGTACCCCCTACATCCGGGGCGGTCACCTGGAGCACATCGAGTACGGCCAGCGCCAGAGCGACCTCTACTCGACCACCGTCAAGCCGATGGCCAAGGTCGAGTTCAAGACCGCCGAGCGCTGCCTGGAGACCACCGCTTCCCTGTGCGATGCGGCGAACATCGACACCAACCGGCAGTACTGGTACGACACCCCCTGGGACCAGAACTGCAAGGACAACACCGACTGCAACACCGTCCTCAGCCCATCCTTCTTCACCCGCACCCGGCTCACCCAGGTCATCGCCTCCACCCTGCAGGGCGACGGCACCTACAAGGGCCTGGACACCTGGGACCTGGTCCACGAGTGGGGCACCGCCGGCTACGACTTCCAGCTGTTGCTGAAATCCATTCAGCACACCGGTACCGCCACTACCTCCACCATCGCGCTCCCGAAGACCACGCTTGAATACAAGCAGATGGTCAACCGGATGGACCGTACCGGCGACGGACGGCTGCCGTTCATCAAACAACGTCTGGGAACCGTCCACGACCAGCTCGGCGGTCAGATCGACGTCAACTACTCCACCGCAGCCTGCGACCCCGACGCCCTGCCCACCCCGCAGACCAACACCACCCGCTGCTTCCCCCAGCAGTACCAGCCCGACAACGACGTACCCGTGACCACCGAATGGTTCAACAAGTACGTCGTCGAATCCGTGACCGGCACCGACAACACCGGCCACGCCCCCGACGCCGTCACCCACTACACCTACCTCGGCGACCCGGCCTGGCACTTCGACGACCTCGACGGCATCACCAAGGAGAAACTCAAGACCTGGTCCCAGTGGCGCGGCTACGCCCGCGTCCGCGTCGAGACCGGCGGCACCTCGGGCATGTCGACGCAGGCCGAGCACTACTTCCTGCGCGGCATGCACGACGACCGAACCGACCCCGCCGACAAGACACAGAAGCGCACCGTCACCGTCCCCGACGGCGAAGGCACCACGCTCACGGATTATGAGGCGTGGGCCGGGTTCGAGTACCGCACCGAGCAGTACGACAAGCCCGCCGGGAAAATCCTGTCCAAGACGGTCAGCACTCCGTGGAAGAAGACCACGGCGACCCGAACCCGGGACTGGGGCACCACCACAGCCAACCTGACAGGTACTTCGGCATCCCGGACGTTCACCTCGCTCGACAACGGTGCCGGGACGGCTTGGCGGGAGACCCGGACCAACATCACGTTCGACGACTACGGCCGTACCACACAGGCGGAGGACCTCGGTAACGCCGATGCCAACGTCGCCGGTGACGACAAGTGCACCCGCACCACCTACACCGACAACACCACGGCCTGGATCCTCACCGGCACGATTCGTACCGAGACCGTCGCCGCCAACTGCGCCGCGACTGTCGACCGTGCGACGCGCCTCGACGGTACCTCGGTCGTCCTGTCCGACGTTCGTGTCCGCTTCGACGGCCAGCCCTACGGCACCGCCCCCACCAAGGGCGACCCGACAATGGTCGAAACCCTCACGGGACGCACTGCCACCACCGCGACCTATCTCGACACGCTCAACACCTACGACAACCTCTACGGCCGCATCCTGAGCACCACGGAACTGGCGAGCCGCACCGTCTACACCCTGGCCACCGAGGCCAGCAGCACCACCCCACTGCCCGAGGCGCGGTCGGACAGCACCGTCTACACCCCCGCCACCGGGCGTCCCACCCAGGCCACGGTCACATCACCCCCCACCAAGGTTGGGGACAGCACCACCACCCAGGTCACCACCAGCACCTTCGACCTGCTGCGCGGCCAGAAGGTGACGGTGATCGACGCCAACACGAAGAGGACCGACACCGCCTACGACGCACTCGGCCGCGTGCTGAAGGTGTGGCTGCCCGACCAGCAACCCACTTCCAGCACCCCGAACTACGAATACGCCTACAACCTGGCCGACCAGCAGATCACCGCTGTCTCCACGAAGACGCTCGCGAGAGACAAATCGCAGGAGACCTCCTGGACCATCTACGACGGCTTCGGCCGCGCCCGTCAGACCCAGGCCCCAGGTGACAGCGGCGGGCGTCGGATCACCGACACGTTCTACGACGAGCGGGGCCAGGCCGTCCTGGCCTATGCCCTCTACTACGCCACCGGCGCCCCTTCGAAGACCCTTGCCAATGTGGAGGAGGCCACCAACCTCGACACCCAGACCCGAAACGAGTACGACGGCCTGGGACGCGTCACCAAGTCCACCGTCCTTGCAGGCAACGGTGTGGGCACGCCGCTGGCGACGACAGTGACCGAATACGGTGGTGACCGGGTCACCGTCACCCCGCCCACCGGTGCGACACCGACCACCACGATCACCGACGCCGCCGGGCAGGTCACGGAACTGAGGCAGTACAAGGCTTCACCGCCCGGGCCCGGTACCGCCTACGACACCACCAGCTACAGCTACGACCCGGCCGGCCACATGACCGGCCTGACCGGGCCCGGTGGCTCGCAGTGGAGCTGGACCTACGACCAGCTCGGCCGGCAGACCAATGCCGTCGACCCCGACACCGGCACCACTACCAAGACCTACAACACCCGGAATGAAGTCACCTCGACCACCGATAGCCGCGGCAAGACCGTGGCCACCGTGTACGACAACATCGGCCGCGTGCTGGAGACCCGAGACGGTTCCGCCACCGGTCCGCTGCTGACCTCCCGCGCCTGGGACCCGACCGGCTTCAAGGGCCAGCTTGCCTCCAGCAGCCGCTTCGCCACCATCGCCGGCACCACGTACGAGTACAAGACTGCCTACTCCGTTTTCGACCCCCTGTACCGACCCCGCAAGACCAGCTACACCATTCCGTCCGTTCCCAACGGGCAGCAGAACCTCGCCGGTACCTACGACATCAACACCACCTACAACCCGGACGGCACCACCAATACCGCCTCCTACCCGGCCGCCGGCAACCTCGCCACAGAGAACCTCGTCTTCACCTACGACACGCTCCACCGGCCGACCAAGATCTCCGGCCTGAGCACCTACCTCACCGGCCAGACCTACGACCAGGTGGGCAGGCCGCTGCAGTCGACGCTGTCCAACGGCACCGCGGGCAAGGTGTTTCATGTCACCCACGCCTACGAGGCCGGTACCCAGCGGCTGAAGACCTCCACCACCGACACCAACGGCACGACCGTTCTCCGCCGGGCCGACTACACCTACGACCCTGCCGGCAACGTCACCTCACTCACCGACACCTCAGCCTCCGGCACCGACCGGCAGTGCTACCGGTACGACCACCTCGCCCGCCTCACCGATGCGTACACCCCCACCGCCACCACCTGCCCGGCCAGCCCGGACGGCGCAGCTCTCGGTGGTCCGGCCGCGTACTGGACCAGTTGGACGTACAACACCGACGGCACCCGCGCCGGCGAAACCCGGCACAACCCTGCCGGCAACACCGCCCAGGACGCCGCCACCACCTACACCTACCCCCGGCCCCACAGCCTGGGCCAGACCTCCACCACCACCGGCGCCCTCGGCAGCCCCGTCGACGAGACCTACCTCTACGACACCGCGGGCAACACCACCGAGCGCCACCTCAAACCCGCCACCGACCGGACCAGCGACCAGCAACTCACCTGGGACACCGAGAACCATCTCGTCAAGGTCACCGACACCGTCAAGATCACCAGCGGCAGTGCCACCACGACCAGCAAGACCACCGACTACCTCTACGACGCCGACGGCAACCGGCTCCTCGCCCACAACCTCGACACCGCCACCCCCGCAGCCGAAAACTGGACCCTCTACCTCGGCGGCACCGAACTCAAACTCACCAAGGGCATGGCCAAACTGGCCGCGACCCGCTACTATCCCCTCGGCACGGCCACAGCCGTCCGTACCGACGACAACACCCTCACCTTCCAGGCCGCAGACCACCACGGCACCGCCGAACTCAACATCAACGCCACCACCGGCAACGTCGACCAACGTCGCACCGCCCCCTTCGGTGCCACCCGCGGCACCGCACCCACCGGTTGGGCCGGTACCCGTGGCTTCCTCGGCGGAACCACCGAACCCACGGGTCTCACCCATCTTGGAGCCCGCGACTACGACCCCACCACCGGCCGCTTCATCTCCGTCGACCCGGTCCTGGTCGGTACCGATCCCCAGTCCCTCGCCGGATACACCTACAGCAACAACAGCCCCGTCACACTGAGCGACCCGAGCGGCCTCTGCCCGCGTGACAGGTGCGACGGTTACGGCCAGAACCCGGGGAGTCCCGGCGGAAGCACAGGAACTCCGTCGGACGCGGACAAACCCGACACCGGAAACGGAACGAACGGCCAGATCCAGGTCGACGACGACCTCTACATCCCGATCACCTTCTCCAATCCGAACAGGTTCCTCGAGCTCTACTACGCGAACCGCCACAGGATCGTCGACAAATACAGTCCCGACCCACCCGTTAGCGCCCAGTTCTGGCTTGCTCGTGATATCTGCCTGAGCTACAAGGGCGTATGTTCGGATGACGAAAAAGCAATCATAGGCCAGCTTTTTGGTGCTGCGCTCGGAGTCATCGCAATGACGGTGGGGGTCGAAGGGCCAGGCGGTGGCGTGAACAGCCCCATCGGAGACCTGGCGGCCTTCAAGCGGTTCATGGGCCAAAGCACCCATGGCGCGGGCAAACTTCCCAGGGCTATGGAGCCATACCTGAAGGGTTCATGCAAGAGTAATAGTTTCCCTGCAGGAACCATGGTTCTCAAGGCGGACGGCACCGCAGTTCCGATCGACGAACTTGAGATCGGCGAAGAAATCCTCGCCACCGACCCCGAGACCGGAGAAACCGGCCCTCACAAGATCGATGCCACGATCCTGACCCCGGACGACCGCCAGTTCACCACCCTCACCATCCGGACCGCCGACGGCGCGACAAGTTCCCTGACAGCAACCGACCACCACCCGTTCTGGTCAGAAAACCACCATCAGTGGCTTGACGCGGCAGGCCTTGCTCCTGGTGACTCGCTCCGTACGAACGGTGGGTCACCGGTAACCGTCACCAAGGTCAATCACTGGACAGGGCTGCAGGCCGCTTTCAACCTGACCGTCCGCGACCTCCACACGTACTATGTACTCGCTGGTGCCACGCCGGTCCTGGTGCACAATGACAATGGCTGGCAGGTGCCAGACGACTACATCGTTATTCGCGGAGGACAGAGTCCGATGCCGGGCGCTGATGTCGAATTCTCTGGATCAATGGGCACAACACTTGCTGAAGCCGGTGCCGGTGTCCCGCATGGCAGCCTTCGCGCAACGACGGCTGGCGCAATTCGTGCGGCTGGCGGCACTGTGAAGTATGCGCCCGAGCCGATTGCTGGCGAGGGTTCTCCGCTCAACTACAACCATGTGAACGTCACACTTGGAAGTGGAGATCCGTTCGGCGCCATTGAGTCAAATCCTGTGCCGAAGGCCGGCCGGTTGGCCCCTGATGCACTCGGAGGGCCGCGGTGTTGACCAGAAGGTTTACCAGTCGAGAGGAAGTTGTTTCGGTGGCCAAGACCGTGTCGTGGGGGCCAGCTGATATTACCGGTGGGCCGGTAGACGAGATATTTACCGCTCTTAGGGAGGCTTTTCTCGGCCTTCGAATCGAGCGACTCTCGGTTACTCGCTCCGGTGATGACGATAATGTCTGGTTCATTTCCCGTGAGAATGGCATGGAAGTTCAGCTGGATTCTTCGTCAAACGGCGAGCCACCATTTCTGCTTGAATCCGACACCGCGAGGGAACGGGTGGACGAGGTTGGCCTTGCCGTCGAAACGCTGACTGAGTGGTTGCGTGGCTGAATTACGCCGGGGCCCTACTGTGAGAGTTCGCAGTAGGGCCCCCGGGCGTTTTGACGGCAGCGGTTGACGGCAACGTCAGCGGACGGGTGCTGCACAAAGTGGCGGATCGTCGCCGTCGTTGGGCTCGGCCGTGGCGTCTGCGGGGTGGCGGAGGGCCTTGCCGAGGAGGTCGATGGCGTCGCGCTGGAGGCGGAGCCGGACGTGGGCATACACCGTCGCGGTCTTCGACGTGATCCAGCGGCTCCTCGACGGCCCTGACTACCCCACCACCCTCACCGCGTTCACCTGCGCCAGGGAGCGCGAACTGCGCGAGCTGTGCGCCGGCTTCAGGCTCGGCTTCGCTCACAACGCCGACCCGGGCGGGACGCCTGGCCCCGCTACGTCCTGGTGCGCCAGCTCGAGAGTCTGGTCCTGGCCGAGCTGCTCACCCACCGGCCCCGGCCCTCGACGACGCCTGGAACGGGAACCTGTCCGACGTCCTCCTGGACGAGACATGGCCCTGGCCTGGCCGCCCCGCGGCTTACTGGCCGCCGAGCGGCCCGACCCGACCCACTTCCCGCCACCCCAGCGCCCGTACCTGCGATGACTGACGCCCCCCGCCGCCCGTTCCGCCTTCGCGGCCGCCTCGGCGGCCAGCTCTGCGGCCAAGGCGCAACGCCGTCCCGGCTACACTCCGGCTCTATGGCGATGATCTACGAGACCCAGGAGTGGAAAGGCCACGGGAGGCAGAACTACTACTGGAACGAGTACGGGCTCGAAGGCGACACCGTCGTCAAGTACAAGTGCCACCGGCAGAAGTTCTTCGACGGCGATGAGAACACCTGGCTGAAGGACGAATCGGCCGTGGAGTCCTGGGGACTTGATGATCCGAGCATGCCCGATTGGCTGAGGCGGTATCTCTGACGGTCCGGGCCGGAGACCGCCCCGGCAGGCGGCCCGGTCCCGGCCGGGACGGCGGCCAGCATGTCGGTGACGGCCGGGTTCTCCTCGGCGGCCAGGTGCAGGTCCTCCGCCGCTGAGTGCGTCTCGGCCGCCGCGGCGATTGGACGGGGAGATCCGCGCCTCGGAGTATGGCTGTCGCTGACTACGCAGCTCTTCACCTGCAGCGCGTTTCCGGGGTTTGTGGGCAAGGCTTCGGCGTAGTCGTATGGCGTCCGGCTTGTGACGATCTGTCGGGTGGGCAGTCCCGGGAACGGGACAGGCACGGCTTCCAAGATCATGGAGTTCTCGACGCCCCGTGATCCAAGTGGAAGACCTTGCCTGCCGACGCATCATTGCCGATCCAGCCTGCCCTTGACCAGCTCCGAGAGCGCCTCGAGGTCGTACCCGAGGAGATCCCGGGGCTGCTGGAACGGCTGGCCGAGGTGCCGGACCCCCGTGACCCACGCGGAGTGCGCCACGCCCTGGCCGTCGTACTCACGCTGACCGCGTGCGCCGTGCTGACCGGGGCCACTTCGCTCCTGGCCGTCGGCGAGTGGATCGCCGACGCCCCGGCTCAGGTTCTGGAGCGCCTCGGCATCCGTATCGATCCGCTGCTGCCCACGCGGCTGGTGCCCGCCGAGTCGACGGTCCGCCGGCTCCTGGCCCGCATCGACGGCGACGCGCTGGACCAGGCGGTCGGCCGTTGGCTCGCCGCCCGCCGCCCGCAACCGAGCGGTGCCGATGACCTGCGCGGAGTGTCGGTGGACGGCAAGAGCCTGCGCGGAGCCGCCAAGGCGAAGGGCCGCAGGATCCACCTCCTGGCAGCCATGGAGCACACCACCGGCCTGGTGCCGGCCCAGCTGGACGTCGGCGAGAAGACCAACGAGATCACCTGCTTCCAACCCCTGCTCGACACCGTCGCAGGCCTCGCCGGGACGGTCGTCACCAGTGACGCGATGCACACCCGGCGCGAGCACGCCGAGTACCTCCTCGGCCGGAAGGCGCACTGCATCGTGATCGTCAAGGGCAACCAGTGCGCCACGAGGCGCTCTGACACATCCCCGCCGCAGGCGGGACAGACTCGAAGGGAGGTCTGCTGGGTCCGATGGCTTACCTGGAGCCGAAAGGCGAAGGGGACCAGAGCATGCCAGGAAACCGGCGGCCGGGCCCAGGTGCCTGGGACGGTGCGTCGGGGGACCCGCGCGGTATGGCGAAGGCTTGATTGCTTGAACCCCAATCTCCAGCGGCAGCAATTTACTGCGACCGGAACGGCACCTGAAACCGGTGCCCGCCGTGGCCGGGGCGTGCTGGTTCGCCCTGACCACCCTTCGCGGCGGGAGCGATGCCCAGTGAGGGCATTCAAGGAGATGAGTGGGGCGCCTGGGCCGTGCTGAACGTGTGTCAGAGACGAACGTGGGATCACCGTCCCAGTACGGCTGGCGGTGACGGAGTGCTCGTAGTAGTCGCCGGAGTGACGACCGGCCAAGGAGAACGGGAAAGCCGTTCACAGGGCGAAGGGGCACAGGTGATGCGGACACCGAACGACTGCGGAGGTATGCGAAATGCAGAGCGCTGACGCGGTGCTCGGTGTCCTGCGGGACAGGGGCAGGCGCGGCCTGCCCCTGGAACGGCTGTATCGGCAGTTGTTCAACGAACAGCTGTTTCTGATGGCCTACGGGCGCATCTACGCCAATGACGGCGCGATGACACCCGGGGCCGACGGGGATACCCCGGACGGGATGAGTCTGGGTGCGATCCGGGAGATCATCGGCCAACTGCGTGCCGAGCGCTACCGGTTCACGCCAGCCCGCCGGGTCTATATCCCCAAGACGAACGGAACCCGGCGGCCCCTGGGGCTGCCGTCCTGGCGGGACAAGCTGGTCGGCGAGGTGGTGCGCCTGCTCTTGGAGGCTTACTAAGAGCCGCAGTTCTCCGCCAGGTCGCACGGTTTCCGTCCCGGACGGGGCTGCCATACCGCACTCGACGAGATCGCTTCGACATGGACAGGCACGACCTGGTTCATCGAGGCCGACATCGCCGACTGCTTCGGCAGCCTCGACCACGAGGTCATGATCGCGATCCTGGCTGAACACATCCATGACGGACGGTTCTTGCAACTGGTGGGCGACATGCTCCGGGCGGGGTACTTGGAGGACTGGACGTGGCACGCCACGCATTCCGGCGCGCCACAGGGCGGGGTCGTCTCGCCCATCCTGTCCAACATCTACCTCGACCGGCTCGATGCTTTCGTGGAACAGCATCTGGTCCCGGCCTTCACTCGCGGAAGCGTCCGCCGGCAGAACCGGGAGTACGGGAACATCACCGCGAAGATCGGCTACTGGAGACGCAAGGGCGACCGCGACAAGGTCAAGGCTCTGCGCAAGCTCCAGCAGTCGATCCCCAGCGTCGATGTGAACGACCCCGACTACCGGCGGCTGCGCTACCTCGCTACGCCGACGATCACCTTCTGGGGTTCGTCGGCACCAAGGCCGAAGCCGAACAGATCAAGGACCGGCTCTCCGCGTTCCTGCGCGAGGAGCTGAAACTCCAACTCTCCACCGAGAAAACCTTGATCACCCATGCCCGCACCCACAAGGCGCGGTTCCTCGGCTACGACATCTGGACCCGGCAGGCTGACAGCTGGCACACCAGCGGCGGCCGCTCGCTCAACGGCTCCATCGCCCTGGGCGTCCCGCCGGAGTCCGTCGACACCAGATGCCGGACCTATCTGCGCGGACAGGGCAAACCCCTGATCCGCAACGACCTGATCCGCACCAGCGACTACAACATCGTCGCCGCCTTCGGCGCGGAGTATCGAGGTTATGTCCAGTACTTCCAGTTGGCAGGGAACATCAACCGGCTCAACAAGCTCCGCTTCGTGATGGAACGGTCGATGCTCTCCACCCTGGCCGCGAAGCACCGCCGCCCGCCGTGGGTGATGCGGGACCGTCACCGAACCACTGTCAGCACCCCGCACGGGAAACGACGGTGCTTCGAGGCAGTCCAGCGCACCCCGTCGGGCAAGGTGTTCACCGCCAGGTTTGGAGGCATCCCGCTGCGTCGGCGCAAACATGCCCGTCTGATCGACGGGGCTTGGCCGACCCGGCGCGGACGCCAGCTCATCGCCCGGCTCACCGCCCAGATCTGCGAACTGTGCGACTCCCGAGACGGGATCACCGTCCACCACGTCAAACGAGTCGCCGACCTCAACCGATACAGCTCCACGGCCGCCCCGGCCTGGGTGGAGGCCATGCGAGCCAGTCGACGGAAGACCCTGATCGTCTGCGCTCACTGCCACGCCACCATCCACCAGCAGCCGACCACGCAGTAGCACCACTGGAGAGCCGGATGCGGGGAAACTCGCACGTCCGGTTCGGGGAGCAGCCGCGCGGAGACGACCCCACCGAGGGCACCGCGCCGCGCGGCTGACTCTACGAAGAAGCTCCGCAAGCAGCTCAAGTCCCTTCCCTGGAAGGACATCCCACTCCAGGGCCGCACCAAGGACACCGGTCACGGACGCTTCGAGATCCGCCGCATCAAGGTCGCCACCGTGAACAACCTGCTCTTCCCCGGCGCCCGCCAGTCCATCCAGATCAAGCGCCGCCGCACCGACCGCAAGACCGGCAGGACCACCATCAAGACCGTCTACGCCGTCACCAGCCTGACCGCCGACCAGGCCGCCCCGGCCCAGCTCGCGAAGCTGATTCGCGACCACTGGCACATCGAGGCCCTGCATCACGTCAGGGACACCACGTTCGCCGAGGACGCTCCCCAGCCTTCGGCCGGGAGGTGCCCCCACCCAGCTCCGCACCGGCAACGCACCGCGTGCGATGGCGACCTGGCGAAACCTCGCCATCGGCGCCCTGAAGCTCGCCGGAGTCACCAACATCGCTGCCGCCCTCCGCCGCAACGCCAGAGACGTCACCCGGCCGCTCGCCCTCCTCGGCCTCACGTGATCACAAACCGGACATTACGCGACTATGCCGAAGCCTTGCGCCGCCGGCCGACAACTGCTCACCATGGTCGCCGCCGAGTACCCGACCATCAGCAAGGCCTGAGCCGACATGGGCTACAAGAACGCCGTCGTCGAACACGGCGCCGCAGTGGGAATCGACGTCGAAATCGTCCGCCGCGACCCCGTGATCAGGGGGTTCGTCGTCCAACCCCGCCGCTGGGTCGTCGAATGGAGCTTCGGCTGGCTCGTGCAACACCGCCGCCTCGCCCGCGACTACGAAACCCTCCCGGCCCGCTCCGAAGCCATGATCAACGTCGCAATGATCGGCCTCATGACCCGTCGACTCATCGGTGAATCCACCCCCACCTGGCGCGGAACCTGACCCCCCGAAACCAGGGACGAAACGCCCAGTCGCGGTCGGCCCCCTTCCCGTCGTGAGGGTGGGCCGTCTGCGGCGACCGACTTGACTCAACGGTTGACAAGATTTGACATGGCGTGTTGTATCTTGGGTGGTAGAGCGTCGGCGTATGGGGGTCAGGACGGTGGACGTGGACGGAGAGACGGTCGGG
>NZ_BPRL01000043.1:0-68799 GCF_045862635.1 Kitasatospora sp. NE20-6 | reverse complement strand
AACGCTCGACCAGACCCAGTGGGACCTGCACGACCTGGCCGGCAAGCAGGCCCGGATCCAGATCGTCGACAACAACACCGGCGGCTGGGGCCACATCAACGCCGACCAGTTCACCCTCACCGACCAGCCCTCTCAGAGCCAGGCCCAGAACGTCCACTGGATGGACTACGGAGCCGACTTCTACGCCGCCACCTCCTTCAACGACGAGCCCGCCGGCCGACGCATCGTCATCGGCTGGATGAACAACTGGCAGTACGGGGGGAACATCCCCACCTCCCCCTGGCGCAGCGCCGACTCCCTGCCCCGGGAGCTGTCCCTGCGCACGGTGAACGGCGCCCCGCAGCTGGTGCAGGTGCCGGTCAAGGAGCTGGAGCAGTTGCGGACGGGCACGGTCAGCACCGCACCGACAACGACCGTCGCGGCCGGTGCCGACGTGCCCCTGAGCACTCAGGGCAGCCTGCTCGACATCACGGCCAACCTGCGTGCCGGCACCGCGACGGACTTCGGCCTCAAGGTCCACACCGGAGGCGGCCAGGAGACCCGCATCGGCTACGACACCACCACCGGGGAGCTGTACGTCGACCGGACACGCTCGGGAGACTCCTCCTTCGGCGGGAACTTCGCCGCCGTGCACCGCGCACCGCTCAGCCTCGACGCCGACGGCAAGCTGCAACTGCGCGTCATCGTGGACACCTCCTCCGTCGAGGTGTATGCCGCGGACGGCCGGGTCGTCCTGACCGACCAGATCTTCCCCAACCCCGCCAACAACGGCGTGTCCGTCTACGCCACTGGCGGCACCGCCTCCCTGGACGCCTTCAGCGCCCAGAAGCTGAACTCCATCTGGGCCGACCGCTGACCGATCCCGCCCCCTGCCCCGGAGCGTGCACTTCTCCATCCGCGCTCCGGGGCAGGCCTGAGCCCGACACCGTATGAAGGACACCGGACGAGTGCTGCAGGGTGGTCCGGTTCGACCGACAACGGCCGAACCGGACCGGCCTGAAAATCCCCTTCCCCCACATCGGCCATTGATCGTCGCCTGCGCCGTACGGTGCACCGGCCCCACCGCCGCTTGGCCCTCGTCACCGGCCGCTGAAGGACGACCACCACAAGACAGGGGTCAGCCGGGTAAGAAGGGCACCACGGTGCCGTCTCCTACACAAACGGTCGCGCTCCAAGCCAGTTATTAATACATACTCCTGCGGCGCGCTGTAGCCGGGCTGCGGTCCCCACCCGGGCCGGCCTCCCGGCTGTGCCGGACCCGAGCCTCTCCTGGTCTGCCGTCCGGGGCCGGTTCCTGCTGCGTCATGGCGTCCGCCCTTCTGCGGTGGACGCTCGACGCTACGCACCCCGATGATCTCTGTCGCGCCGGCTGCTCCGTACGGGAGGCCGGACAGGCAGCGCGCCGTTCCCTCCCTGGGTCTCCGGGAACCGGCCGTTCCCGGAGACCGTGTGCCGTGCCGGGGTCAAGCCCACCGGCTCTGGCGCGGGCTCGGGGACGGTTGGGGACAGCTGACCGAGCGGCAGGTCCGTGTGGAGTGCACAGGTCGCCGCACCCGCGGGCGCACACGCTCGGCGGAGCTGCTCCTCCCCAACCAGTCCGGGACGGCCAGCCGACCTGCCGAGCGCGTCTTCGACACCATGCGGCCAGCCCGTCCCGTTCACGCTGTCGTCGGTTAACGGCTGAGGTCGGCGCCTCTGCTTGCGTTCCCGAGGCGTCACCGAAACGGCCGTTTTGGTGACGAGGCGCTCATCAGGCCGGGGCGAAGCGGTCGATCAAGTACCGAGTCGCGGCGGTAAGGGCCTGGAAGCGGAAGTGCGCTTCACCTGCGGTGGAAGTTCCAGGGTGAGGGCCGTTGGTGTGGGTGATGAGCCAGAGACCGTGAATGAACCAGCCTCCGTCCCTGTCCGCGAGGACCTTCTGTTGGTCCTTGAGAAAGTTGATGGCCTGGCCGCCGTCGCCCTGCTTGGTGGAAACGAACCCCTTGATCGTGGCGGTCTCCACGAGGACCGACTCGAACATGGCGCGGATACCGCTGTTCGCGTCCTCGAATCGCCCCTCGACGAGGGCTCGCACGGCCCGGCGATAGCAGTCCTTCGCAACCGCCCAGCCGAGCCGGTCGAAGTCGGCCTCCAACGCTGTGATCTCATCACTGAGCGGCGCGGCCGGCTCGTCGAGCGGAAGGAGGCGGATCCCGGTTCGACGGGTCGTGGTCTCACCCCAGGAATCTGCCGTCGTTTCGAAGTCTGCTCGCAGATCGAGCCCGTCACCGCGGGCGCTCTCGCGCAGCCGCCAGAACGGCGTACCGGGTCGCATACCGCCAGGCTCCGAAGGCGCAACCTTCTCAGCGACCAGCAGCACGAAGTCGCAGAGCGCTCGGCGCTCCTCCTCCGCTCCGGAGCCCGTTGCGGCCCGCTTGGCTTCTTCTACGGTCTTTGCCACCAGCTCGGCCTTGCCGTACGACCTTTCAGGCACGGCACCGTCCAGGTTGGCTTTCATGAACACGAGCCGCAGTTGACCTTCCGAGAAGGCCCCGACAGCGATTTCTGCAGCGCTGCCGATCAGGGATGACGAGAGGAGTCGCACGAGTCCATCGTGGCTGACCGGAAGGTCTGCTGCCCGTGAATTTGCGCCCCGTTGCAGCCTTCGAGTCCCCTGCATTGCCCTGCGGCGGAAGGGGTCAGCGAGCCCTGACGCGGACCGTTTCGGCTGCGTGGAGCGCCGCCTCGATAAGCCCCAACTCGCCGGCCAGCGTCCCGACGAAGGCGTCGACCGCCTCGATGGCGCGGCCCTCCAGGGTCTCTGGCTCGGCGAAAGCGGTGGCGAACGCTCCGGCCTGAGCGGCGAGGGCGGGCCGACGGGCCTGGTAGTAGGCCCATTGGGGGCGGTAGACCGCGCGCACCCGGTCGAGGGTCGCCTCGTCGATCTCCTCGTTGCGGAGTCGCCGGACCGCTTGGTGCCTGGCGTGCCACATGGCGACGTGGTGCTGGACGGTGACTGGTCCGAACGGTCCCGGGATCGCGCGCTCGATCCGCGGCGTGCCCGGCTGAGCCGGCCAGGGCGAGCACAGCTCGGTCAGAACAGACGTCAGACGCGGCAAGTCGACCCGCCCGGTCCGCTCACCCTCCTCAATCACCAGCTGAGCTGCACGCCTTTGCGGGATGGTCGCCGACGGATGGGCGAGCGACGTGACGACCGCGCGAGCGGTCTCGCTCCGCCTGGCGGCGGTCTGCTTGCCGGTGGCGCGAGCGTGGGTGCGCCAGGCCCGACGCGCCTGCGGGGTGAGCACCACGGTGTCGTCGATCAGCCACAGGTACAGCACGACGCGGATGATCGAGCGCTGGGGAACGCGCCCCAGCGGGGAGCGTTCCCGCGCTTCGAGCAGCTTGGTGAACAGCTCGCGCTGTTCGGGAGGGAAGACACGCGGGTCGCTGCCGTGCGCCTTGGTCTTGCGCGGTTCGGGGCTGGCGAGCAGTCCCTCCTCCACCCAGTCCGTCACCATGCGGGTGCTGGCCGACCGCACCCCGAGGGCGTGTGCGTCGGCGACCAAGTCGGCCGACGCGCCTTCGGCCCGTGCGGCGGTCCGGTCTTCGTCCATGGCGCCGAACTTACATCCAGATCCGGGGCCGGTGGGCTGCGTTCGACGGCTCTCAGCCGGGAGGGTAGTGGCCACCAACAGCCGCGCCCCGCACCGTATCCCGGCCAGGAACAAGCGGTGCGGGGGCGGCGAACCTCGTCCCCGGATAGGAGACCGTCATGACCCACCGTACGCACCGCCCCGTTCCGAGGCGGCAGCGCGCCCGCCGTCGATTCGTCCACCGCCTCGGCCAGGCGGCGATCTACACGGGGACCACCACGTTGGTTGCGGGACTGACCCGCGCCCTGCTGCATCTGGTCCATCTGGCCTGACCGCGTTGGCAATGCCAAAACAGCCGTTTCATCCGTTACCCACCAGCCGGGCCCACGCCGACGCACCGTGGCCCGAAGCCGGAGCCAGTCCCGGCCGTCGCCCAGGTGGCAGCCCAAGCCCTAGAAGGCACGAAGCTCGACGCCGATCCCCATGCCGTCGAGGTCGCTTCCGAGCCTCCAGTAAACGTCGATCTCGTAGAAGCTCTCTGCATCGCCGTTACCCTCAGCGGGGTCGATCTTGTACATCTCGGGGACGTCGTAGGCCACCGTGTACCCGGCCTCCGCGTCGGACCACTGGACCCGGACCACCATGTCCGCTGTACCGATGTCGTAGTTGTCGTTCCCGTGGTTCTTAGCGATGTACTCGAACAGGTACGTGAACGTATAGCTGTCATCCTTCTTGATCGACCGAAGGTAGTCCAGCTCGTTCTCGAAGCCATAGTTGTTCAACTCACTCCACATGGAAGGAGCATAGTAGTGCTTTGTTAGGCAGTTGGCTTCATCCCGGGGCCACCAGCCGCGGGCTGGTCTCCTGCGCCGTCCAGGCTCTGGCCGGGCAGGCGTTCCTCCTGCCGGGCGTCGACTGCGTCGAGATCGTCCACGCCCCGGCGGACCGGGGGAGCGGCGCCGTCCCGGCACGGCTCGGCTTCGTCGAGCACCGGCGGCGGCCAGCCGAGCGGCTGGCTCCTACCGAGACCGGCGAGGAGCGCGTGTGGCAGCTGACACGCGACCAGGCAAAGTCCCTGCCCCAGGGCCGAGAGGACTGCGGGCGGTGCGCCTGACCGCTCCGGCCGCGCACGCGTGGTGGCGCCTTCGCTCAGCGGTTCCCGGCAGTGGGGAGTTGGGTGATCAGGGTGCGTTCGCGTACGAGGTCGGCGTGGAACTGCGGGGCGTTCGGTCCGAGGGCCTCCATCGCGTCCTGGACTGCGGTAAGGGCCTCGGCGCGACGGCCGAGCATCCGCAGCGCGGTCGCCGTCCGGAACAGCATAACGGGGTCGCTGGGGTCGAAGACCGGTCGGGCGGCGAGGGCGAGGATGGCCTCGGCATGATGGGGCAGGCCGTCTCCGAGCCACAGGCCGTGCAGGACGGCGTGGGCGACGCAGGCGTCGTCGCCGGCCTCGTCCAGGACGCGGGTCATCGCGGTGATGCCCCAGGGTGTGGACCGCCCGAGGAGTGCGAACGCCTCCAACGCCCGCGTGTAGGGGTCCCACAGCGCCCGCCGGTCCGCGGGGACGGCGGACAGGAGCCTGGTGATGGTCCGGCAGCGGAAGTCGTAGCGCAGGGCGGCCAGGTGGAGGTGGCGCAGGGCCTGGGTGTGGATGCGGTCCGGCCCCGGCTTCTGCAGGTGCGCGGTGCCGTCCATGTGGGTGAGGGCGCTGTTGTGGCGCATCCGGCCGTGCCAGGCGAGGGCATTGCAGACGCGGGCCGAGGTGGGCCAGTCGGCGTCGGCCCGGCTGAGCCAGGATGCTGCGGCCTGGGTCCACGGTCGGCCGTCGTCGATGAGTTTCTCAACGACGGCCTGGGCGACAGCGAGGGCTGCCGGGCGGGAGGCGGTGCTGCGCAGGGCCGCGGGCAGTGCGGTTTCGACGTCGGGGTGGTCGCGGAGTCCTTGGATGATCATCCGGTTGGCCGGGGTGTCCCGGTGGGGGTCCCGTTGTGCCAGGTGGGCCAGGCCCAGGGGGAAGGTGAAGGGGAGCAGGGTGGTCACGGGCCTTTCGGGTGCTGGTGTCGTGGCCGGTAGCGGGCCGGGGTGGGTGCTTCAGCGGGCGCGGGCCGGGGTGCCGGCCAGCCTGGCGCCGGGCATCGCCGACGGACCGGTCGCCACGATGGTGGCCGGGTTCGGGCGGTGGCGGGCCGCTGTGGTGCGCACGGCCGACGCGGTGCGGTCGCCGGCCGGGGTGAGCGGGGTGATGTCGAGGTGGACCCGATGCTCGTCGGTGAGGTCACGACCGAAGCGTTCGACCGGTGTGGGGTCGGTGAGGGCGGTGGTGACGGCACCCATTAGCTGCGGCGGGATGGTGGGGGTGAATTGGGCCATCCAACCCTCCTGCTGCGGGGGTTCTGTGCTGCCAGCGCTGATGTGCCAGTCGGGACTGTCGCCCGCTTCCAGAGCAGGCCGGTCGGTGACGCGCCAGACGGTGGCCATGTCGCCTTCGGGGTGGGTGAGTTCGATGTGCCGCGCGGTGGCGTGGGCGTCGTGCCAGTGGGCGGCGCGCAGCGGTTCCAGGCCAGTGCCATCAAGGTGGCCATGGACGGCGAACAGGGCCGAGGGCCGGGTCTTGAGGGTGTCCAGGAGGGCGGTGTGCAGGGCGGTGACGATCTCGGGTGGGGTGCGGGGTTCGAAGGTGGCCTGCCAGAGCGTGGTGTTGCTGAGCAGGGCGTGGGCGCTGGTGGTCCAGGCGGTGCCGGAGCCGGTGGTGCAGGCGGTGGTGTGCAGGCGTCCGCAGGGGCTGCTGTAGATGGTGACGTTGCCGTGTTGGGCGCGGCGCCAGGCGGCTTCCTGCAGCGGCCGGGCGGGAGCGTGGGCGTGGTGGTGGCCGGGCCCGGCGAGGAACATCGGCGCGACCTCGACCAAGGGCGCCGGCCTGAGCGGCGTGGCGAAGAGTGTGTCGGCGCGTTCGGTCGCCTCGTGCAGCAGCGGGTACACGGCCTGCTCGATGTCCTCGCGCTGTTCCTCGTTCAGCGAGCCCCATGTCCGGGCGCTGTGCGGGTGGTCGAGGGTGCTGGGGATGAACCGGTCTTCCAGGATCTCCCAGATGTCGGAGGCCGCGTCGCCGGCCCAGGTGAGCTGCTGGGTGCAGGCGTGGGTGGCGGCGCTGTAGAGGTCGGTGTTGGTGAAGGGGAGTTCGGCGAGCGGGGTGGTCGGGGTGGGGTCGTCGGCGTAAGCGGGCAGGGCCTGGTGGTCCGGAGGCAGGTGGAGGAGGACTTCGGCGCGGTCGGCGGCGGCCAGGACGAGGTCGGCGACAAGGACTTCGGCGAGTTCCCGGTGGGGTGTGGGCAGCATGCTCCAGGAGGTGGCCGGGCGGCTGGGAATGGGCTGGTCGGCGGTGGCCCGGGGAGCGTCGTGGTCGCCGAGGGCAGCCGTGCAGACGTCGAGGGCGGCCTGGCGCAGGTCCTCGTCGGTGTAGGAGTGGTCGGTCAGGGTTCTTTCCTTCGATCAGAGACGGCGGATACCGGGCCGCGGCGGTGAGGAGGGCACCGGGTCGAGTGCGGGGACGGCGGCGGCCGGGGTGAGGGTGCTGCGGGTGCGGGCTGCCGTCGCCCGCGCGGCGGCGTCTGCCCTGGTCACGGCATCGTGAACGGCCGGCCTGCCGGGATCGGTGGTCGTCTCCGGGGCGGGGCGGAACAGCAGCGCAGTGGCGTGGGCGGCCTGTGCGAGGAGTTGCTGGACCGCGCGGGTGGAGCGCTCGCGGTCCTCCGGATCGAGGGCGCCCCAGGTCTTCTCGTGCGGGTGCCCGGCGGTGCTCGCGATGATGCGCTCGTCCATGGCGTCGCCGATACCGGACGGGTCGTCGGCCCAGTGGAGCTGCGCAGTGCTGACCTGAGCTGCGGCGCTGTACAGGTCCTGGCGGGTGACGCCGAGGGCGGGGAGTTCCTCGGCGAGACGCCGCGCCACCTCGGTGCCCATGTCGTTGTTCGCGGGCAGGCCAAGGAGGAGTCCGGTGCGTTCGGCCGCGTCGTGGACGAGCATGAGGACCAGGCCCGCGGCGGCGTGCTGCCTGGGCTCGGGCAGTGATCCCCAGGTGGTGGCGCCGTGGCCGCGGGTGCTGGGGATGACCTGGTCGACGAGCTGTCGGAGCACCTCGTCCGGGTCGTAGTCGACCCACTCCAGGGCGCCGGTGGCGGACTCGGCGGTCGCGATCCGCAGATCGGTGGCGGTGTACGGATTCTCCCGCTCCAGCACGGCCTGCGGTGCGTGGCCGAGCTGGACGAGAAGTTCATCCTCCATCCAGTCCCGGTTGCGGCGTAGCGGGGTGGGGTCGGTGAGGGCGTGGGCGAGGGTGTCGGCGACGACGGTGGGGGCGTGGGTGGTGAGCATCGCCTGCCAGTAGGGCGGGTGGCCTCCGGTGCCGCGTGGTCCGATCTCCACGTACAGGTGGGGGTGGGCCATGAGGTCGAGTGGGTCACCAGGTGGGTCGAGGCGGATCTGCACGCGGGCGAGGTGGTCGGGGGCTTCGAGGTCGAGAGTGCCGTCGCGGTAGACGGAGCGCCAGCCGGCTTCGCGCAGGGTGCGGATCAGGGTGCGGCGGTCGGCGGGCGGCTGGAGGGCGGGGTGCTGTGCGCCGGTGCGGTCGATGCGCGGGCCGGTGCGGGCGAGCTCCTCGACGACGGCGGTGACGATCTCGGGCGGGGTCTCGGTGGAAAAGCCAGCCATCCACTCGGGCGGCCCGAAGGGGTCCTCGGCGGCGGTGATGCGCCACCAGGCGCCCGGGTCGAGCTGTCCGGCAACGATCCGGAAGCGCTGGTCGGGGCTGGCCGCGAAGTCCTGGTCCGCGTCGCCTGCCGTGGCCAGGGTCCAGGCCCACTCGCCGGTCAGGCGGTCGAAGACCTGGTTGCTGTGGCTGCGTCCGGCGAGGTAGGCGGGGGTGACGTCGATCATCGTGCCCGGGTCGGCGGGGATGCGGGGCCTCCGTACGGGGTGCGGTTCGCGGGCGGGGCGGGTGGTGGCGTGGCGCGGATGGTGGTGGCGCGGGCGGCGGCCGTGCGGCTCTGCTGCTCGAACCACCAGGTGAGGCCGGGGTCGGCCCCGAGATCCTGGGCCCCGGCGGCGGTCAGGAGGTCGGCGGCGTCCTCGACGCGCAGCATCGCGTCCAGCGGGTGGGTGTCGGCGGGGAGTTCGTGCAGGCCGATCTCCTCGTTGTAGACGAAGCCGGCCTTCGCCAGCAGTCGGGCGGCCTCCGGATCCCGGCCGGGGCGGGCGCCGATGGCTACGACCGTGGTGCCGAACGCACCGAAGCTGACGGCCGGCCAGGACCCGTCGGCGTCCACGGGCGCGGGCTCCTGGTGTGGCGGCATGGGCGTGATGACGGCCTGGTCGCGGATGCTGGGCTCGGGCCGCTTCCAGGAGGAGCCGATTGCGGCGATGCGGGTCGCGGTTGCGGCCAACTGCCCGCCGAGGATCTCCAGGGTGGCGGTGTGCTCGGTGAGCTGGTCGGCGAGGTCGTCCCCGGATCGGTGCCCGAGTCGGGCGCACCACAGGGACAGGGCCCAGGTGTAGGAGGTGAGCCGGTTGAGGGCGCCGTCCGGGCCGAGGACGGCGTCGGTGAGTTCGGCCGTCTCTTCGTAGCCGTTGTCACCGGTGAGGAGGCGGTCGGTCAGGGCGGTGAGTGCTCGGGCCGGGTCGGGCACGGTGGCCGGGGTGTAGCCGGCGGTGGGGGCCGAGGCGCCGAGGGCGGGATCGAGGGTGACGTCGTAGCCCGCAGCGGCCAGGACGGCAGCGGCCCGGGTCGCGGCCTCGTTCTGCTGCCGCTCGCCGAGACGGAGCGCCAGCCGGGTGTACAGCACACCGTGGGAGAGGTCGTGGTACTGGAATCCATACTCGGCCAAGATGCTGAGCACGAAGTCGTCCCAGGGGCCTTCGGCGGTGACACCTTCGCCCGGTCGGCGGGTGATCGTGTAGGCGGGCTTGTCCGGTGCGGTCATGGATCTCCGTGTCGGTGCTCAGGTGCTGGGTGGCTCGTACGCCTTCCTGGGCGGCAGCACACCGGTGAGGTCGGGTGCCGGAAGGGCGGCTCGACGGGTTCGGAGCCTTCCTGCTCAGCGGGTCGGGCGGGCCGGTGTGGTGGGCGTGTTCCGGCGGGTGGCGGAGACGTGGGTAACCGGGCCCCGGGGTACCGTTGCCGCTCGGGCAGCATCGGCGCGCAAGGTCATGGGTGCGGCGGTACCGGTCGTGCCTGGTGCGGCGCCGGCGCGCAGTTCTTGGGCGGTGGTGGTGAAGCGGCGCCAGGCGTAGTCGGTCCGGGCGGCAGCCCAGTCGGAGGCACGGGCGGTCAGGGCGGGGGCCAGTGCGGCGACCTCGGCAGCGGGGACGGCGCCCCAGGCCAGCAGCGAACCGGTGGCGGACCACAGGTCGAGGTACCACTCGCCGCCAAGAGGGAACGCCTTGACATGGGCCGGGTCGGGCTCCTCCTGGTAGTGCCACAGGGTGCGGTGCAGCGGCTGCCAGCCGGGGCCGACGAACTCGGGGACCACCGTCTGTTCGTCGAGGCGCTCGCCGCGGTCGGCGACGGTGAAAAGGTCGTGCAGCGATCCGTCGTCGAGCGCGGCCTTGACCAGGCGAAGGACGTCGGTGACGTCCAGTCCCTCCCGTCCGTCCAGGACACCGACGACACGGCCGAGGGTGCGCAGGGTGTGGCGGGCGTCGCCCGGGTCGATCCACTCCTCGGGCGCCTCCTGGTCCGCGAGCTCCGCCTTGACCTTCACGGCCACCGACCGCAGGTCCTCCAGCTGCCCGGCGCCAGGGCGGTCGGGCAATTTCGACACCCGATAAGCGAGTTCCTCGTACGGCCGCATGTGCCGGCGCACGAGGTGCAGGGCGTAGCGGTCGGCGCCTGCGCGGAAGGAGTTGACGGCGGCGTTGCGGACGGCTTCATCGTGGCCGCGCAGGGAGGTGAGCAGGGTCATGTAACGGTCGTGGGTGTCGGTCTGCTCGCGCAGGACGCGGGTGTACGCCTCGTTCAGCAGGTCCAGGTCGCCGAGTTCGGCCCTGTGGGGCTCTCCGTAGCGCTGGGCGTCAGCGCGCAGGTCGGCGATGCGGTCGGCGGTGGGCTTCCCCCAGATGTTGGTCATGGTGTCCTCCAGTGGGGCGCGGGCTGCTGCGTGTCGGCAGGCTTGGGGGGCGGTGCAGTAGCCGGGCCGACGATGGCGGCGCGGGTGGTGCGTGCCGTCGCGGCTGCCGTACGGCCGTCGGCCTCCACGACTTTCACGATCGTCACGGCGTCCCGGTGGCGGGAGGGGATCTGGTCGAGGTGGCGGAGGACGGGCTCCAGGTCGAAGGTGCACGCCACGGCCTTGGCGACCAGTGCATGAGGGATGGGGCCGGTGAACTCCATCGACCAGCCCTGGTACTCGGTCTCGAAGGGCTCCGGCTGCTGCCCGGCCATCAGGTGGAACGCGAGCCGGTCGGGGTTCGCCGCGCTCTCTCCTGGCGACAGCGCGTAGCGCCACAACAGGCCTCCCTGCGGGCCCTCGCCGAGCCGGTACTCGGTGAGTTCACCGATCCGCCCGCTCATGACACAGTCCCTGCTGCGTAGTTCACGTGTGAGGGGTTCCGGGCTGCCGGGCCTGCCAGGAGCGGTGCGCCGTCGTGGGCGAGGTCGTCGGCGAGGTGCTGGAGGATCGCGCCGACGATCTCGGCGGGGGTGCGGCAGTCGATCTCCAGCGTCCACAGCGAGTCGCTCGCAGGTGTTCGCCGGGCCTGGATGGACCAGAGCGCCTGATCGGGGTCGTCGGTGAAGCGGGCGACCGTCATCCGGCCGCAGGGGCTGGATGACACGGAGCCTTCAGTGTGGTCCGGTGTCCAGTTGTGGTTTGCGAGGGCGAGCCACACGTCGGCAGGCTCGCCCGGACCGGCGAGATGGCGAGGGGTGACGAGGAGGGCGGTGGCCGGGGAGGTGACGGTGGTCTCCGGATCGGTCGGGGTCGGGCCGACCGGGTGTGGCCGTGTCAGCGGTGCCGGCCGGTGGGGGTGGTCGAGGTCCAGGCGAGCCGGGCAGAGGTGCTGGTGGCCGGGGCGGCGGCCCGGGTGGTCGGGGAGGTGGAGCGGATCCGGGCCGCGGTGCGCTGCACATCCAGAGGGCTGGGCGGGGGCGGGAGGATCGGGGTGATCGTGGCGCTGTGACGGCTGAGGTGGCGCAGTTCGCTGCGGTAGCGGATGACGGGGGCGGGATCGAGGATCGTGGTGGTGGCGGCAGCGAGGATGCGGGCGGGGGTGCGGCTGCTGAATCGTCCGTACCAGCCGGTGTTGGAGCGGGTGGAAAGGGTGTAGCGGCCGTCCTGGCCGGCCTGTTCGGCCTCCGACGGCGAGAGCGGTGACCAGCTGTGGACGGCGGTGATGTGGCCGTCGGGTGAGGTGAGGGTCAGCCGGCCGCGGTCGCGGGGGTCTTGCGTCCATCCGACCGTGGTGTAGGGCGCGGTCCATTCCGCCGGGCCGGCGGTGCGCTCGGTGAGCCAGGTGTCGTCCTCGGGCCGGTACATGCGGGCGAGTTCGGTGGTGACGGCGGTGACGATCTCGGTCGGGGTGGCTTCGGAGAAGCTCGCGGTCCAGCGCGGTTCGGCGAAGGGGGCTGGGGCGACGGCGATCTGCCACAGCGTGTCCCAGTCCTGCTCGGGGATGAACCCGAGCCGGATCCGGCCGTCGCCGGTGGCGAGGTAGAAGTTGCCCAGCTCGTCATGGTGGCGCTGGATGCCGGGCAGTTCGAAGAGGGGCTGGAGCGCGAAGTCGCCTGTGTAGCGGTCGCCGGCCAGGTAGACGGGACGTACGTGGACGTCGCCGTCGGTCTCCACGGGGGTGTGGGCAGGTGCGGTGTTCAGATGGTCCTCCGGGCTACGGGGGCGACGTGGCCGGCCTGGACGGTGGTGACTGCCTGTGCGGCGGTGTCCCGGCGTTCGGCGGGGAGGGCGGTGCGGGCGAGCGCGGCCTGGAGCCTGGCACGGAGCCCTACGGGGGCCGGGCGGATGGTGATCGCCGCGTGTTCGGTGGCGGCCAGGTCATTGCGGCGGCGCAGTGCGGGCCTCGGGTCGGTGAGGTGGTCGAGGGCCGCGGCGATCATCCGGGTCGGGGCCTCGGTGGAGAACGTGGCCTGCCACCTCTGTCCGCCGGGCGGCTGCCCCCACAGGATGACCGTGGACAGTTCGTCGTCGCCGTCCGGGTCGGTGTGGTAGGCCCCGCGATCCTGTCGGATCAGGCCTGCCGTGCCGTCGGGGCTGCGGTAGGCCATCTGCTCGTGGGTGCTGACGTCCTGCCAGTCTGCCTCGCGCATCTGGGCGACGAGCGCGGTCCGGAGCGCGACGAGACCCCAGTGGGCCTCCTCCCAGGCGACACCGGTGTACCGCTGAGCGTATGAGAATGCCTCGGCGACCGCGAGGGCAACCTCGTGGGGGGTGTGGGTGTCAAAGTCGGCCCGCCAAGCGCGGTCGCCGATCGGGGAGTCGTAGGCGGCGACGGTCCAGCGGATCCGGCTGTACCCGGGCTCGTGGTCGAGCAGGACGCGGCCTGTCAGGCATTCGCTGACCGCGATGGGCTGCTCGCCGGCACCGGGCCGGTGGAGCGACCAGCCGGGGTGCTCGTCGAGGAACTCCTCCAGCGCCTCATCGGCGTCACCGGGGCTGGCGAGGTAGCCGGGTTCGACCACGACGTCCTCATGGCCGGTGCTCCCGTGCGGTGAGGCCGGGGTGGTGGGGTCATCGGGCACGGGAAGCCTCCGGGCGGGTCGGGGCCACCGGCCGGGGCCGGGTGACGGGGTGGGTACGCAGGTGGGAGCGGTGCAGCAGGGGGATCCGGAAGGCGGGACGCCGGTAGGGGGCCGGGGGCGGTCACGGTGCGCAGGGCGGCGAGGAGCAGGGCGGTGGGGGTGTGGCGGCTGAATTCGGCACGCCAGCAAGCTTCTTCGCAGGCCGGTGTCCCGGCGTACAGCTCGTAGGCGGCGGCGAGCGCGTCACTGCCGGGCCCATTGCCAGGGTGGTCGACCTTCCGATGGATGCGGATACCGGCGGGGTCGGTGAGGACGAGGTCGGTGCGCGGGTCCGTGCTGGGGATCCAGCGGTGGGTGCCCGCGGTCTCGGCGGTGATAGCGACAACGGCATCCGTGGTGCCGGGACCCGGCCGGCCGTGACCCCACAGCTGGGTGTAGCGCCCCCCGAGGGTGGGCCGGTCCAGGGCATGGGCCAAGCGGCGGGCCACGGCCATGACGACCTCGGCCGGGGTGTTCGCGGAGAACCTGCCGTGCCACGGATGCGCGCCGCTGGCGGAGGGTGCGGAACGGATGCTCCAGCGCTGCGGCTCGGGGCCGTTGCCTCGGTGGAGGGTAACGGTCGTCGCGGGGTCGTGCAGGTGGTGGGCCGACAGGATGTCGTTGTCCGCGAACAGTAGCCAGTCGGCACGGCTTTCGGCGAAGTCGCAGAGGGCTTCGGGCCCGGCCAGGTATCCCGGGTGGACGGACATCGGCATGTCGTGGGCGGGCAGCGTCATAGGCGGCTCCTGGCGGGTGCGGGCGGCGGGCCCCCGGGCAGACCGGGGCCCGCGGCAGGGCAAAGCGTCGCCACGGCCGACGGCGGCAACGGGCGTGGCGTCCCGGCGCGGCCGGAGACGGGATGGAGGGTCAGCCGGTGGCTGCCGGGTGGCAGGCGGCGGCGATGAGGTGGACGGGTATCGCCTGGTCGAACCAGGCCCGCCAGGGACGGCCGCCGGCCAGGCCGGTCAGCTGCCACTGCGGCCTGCCGTCGTCGTGGACGAGGTCGAGGACGAAGCCCTGGCGGCAGCCGCACTGCCGGTCGGGGCAGGAACTGGTGGCGGTCAGCATGTCCGTGCCGTCCCCGGTGGCCGGGCCGTACAGAACCCGCTGCTGGTCGCTGCGGTCGGCCTAGGCGACATCGCGGGCGGCCGCCTGCAGCAGGGCGCCGATCATCTCGTCGGGGACGCTGTCGTCGAAGCGGGCCTGCCATACGACCTCGCCCGTGGACGTCGCGGCGGCAACGGTCACCGCCGCCGGACCGGTGTCGGCGGCGGGGAAGTACGCCCGTACGCGCTGGCAGGAGCTGACGAACGCTTCGCCACCGCCGTCGAGTTCGTGCAGGCTCCAGCCGTCGAGGCCGTCCGCGTCCTGCTCCGGGGTGGGCTCGGTGGCCGTTGTGGCGGGCCGGGTGCTGGGCAAAGGTTCTCCCGGGGCGGTGGTGGGCAGGTAGCGGCGAGGTCACACCGTGAAGTCGGCGCTCTCCGGGGCTCGGACGGTGTCCTGCCAGGCCCGTTCGAGGCGCTGCTCGGCGATGTCGGCGTAGTGGTCGGTGAGCTCGATGCCGACGAAGGAGCGGCCTTCCATCAGGGCGGCGACGCCGGTGGAACCGGATCCGGCGGTGAAGTCGAGGATCGTGCCGCCTGGCGGGCAGATCTTCACCAGCTCGCGCATCATCGCGACCGGCTTCTGCGTGATGTGCTGCCGCTTCGCCCCGCTCGGCTGGGAGCCTTCCAGCAGGCCCCGCAGGTAGACGGGGTTGCGGTCGCCGTCCATCGCGCCCTTGGAGCCCCACACCACGAACTCCGAGTTCTGGGTGAAGCGGCCCTTCTGGGGTCGGGCGGCGGGCTTGTACCAGGGCACGATGCCGCGCCACAGCCAGCCGCCGGCCTGCATCGCGTCCGTGGTGGTCGGCAGCTGCCGCCAGTCGGTGAAGATGCAGGCGGTGCCGCCGTCGGCGGTGATGCGGTAGGCCTCGGCAAGGAGCTGGGACAGCCAGAAGCCGTAGGAGCGCTGGTCCTTGTTCTCGCCGGGGAAGTCCGGCAGGACCTTCTTGGCTCCCGCAGTCGTGTACTTGTCGCGGGCGGAACGGCCGACGCGCTCCTGGGTGGTGCGCCCTCCGGAGTTGTAGGGCGGGTCGCAGATGACGCAGTCCACCGAGGCGGCCGGCAGTTCGCTCAGGCGGGTCAGGGCGTCGCCCCGGTAGAGGGTGTAGTTGGTCAAGGGCATGTCCTCGCAAGGGTGAGGGGATGAGGGCGCAGCGGCGCATTCCGGCCCGGGGACGGGACGCGGAGAGACCCGCTGTGCGCTGCGCCGGCGGGCCTGCAACGACCGTATGGCGGCCCGCATCTCCCTGGCAAGGAATTCATTTATTTCCGCGAATTCCATGAACTCCTTGCCGAGTAGATATGGCGGCCGTTAGCGTTTTTCTCGTCGCCAGGAGCGCTCTGACCTGGCTCGGAGGAATCCCAGGCTTTCCCGAGGCTTCCAGGGGCACCGATCCGGATTCCCCTTTCCACCCCTTTTCGCCGCGGCGTCGGCGTGCCCTTTCGGGCGCTCGCGCCGCCTACACGATCGGAGATTGCATGACGGGAATTCGCCTGCCCGCGATACCCGCTGCCCGCGCGCTGGGCCCGGCCCCGGAGGGTACGGGCCTGCGGCGGGAGCGGTGAGGAAGGCCGCCGTCGGCCTGGGCGCGGCCGTGCTCCTGACGCCGTTCGCCCTGATCCTGCCGCTGGCCGTGGTGTCAGCCGACAACGCCATGTGCGCGGCGAGCAGTCCACAGGCCGTGGATGTGGCCGCGGTGGACGCGGCGGTTCAGCTGATCCTCTCTGGCCAGTCCGGGCCAATCGCGCCGGTGGAGGGCCTGGACCTGCCATCGGTGCAGATCCCCCTGGCCCAGACGATCGTGGCCACCGGCGTCGCTCTCCAGGTCCCGCCGCGCGGCCAGGTGATCGCGCTCGCCACCGCGATGCAGGAATCCCGGCTGCGGAACCTCGCCTACGGCGACCGCGACTCTCTCGGCTTGTTCCAGCAGCGTCCCTCCCAGGGGTGGGGCACCGCGGAACAGCTGCAGGATCCGGTGTACGCGTCGACCGCGTTCTACCGGGCCCTGCTCAAGGTGGCTGGCTGGCAGGAGATGCCGCTCACCGTCGCGGCCCAGGCCGTGCAGCGCAGCGGTTTCCCGGATGCCTACGCCCAGTGGGAGTCGCCGGCCTCGGCGCTGCAGCAGGCCATTGCGGCGGTGCTCGGTGCGCCGTCCGCCGGCACCGCACCCTCGGTGTCCTCGTGCACGCCGCCCGGGGACGGTACCGACTGGGGGGTGATCCCGCCGGGTGTCCTGCCGGCCGGGTACACGATCCCCGCCGATGCCCCACCCGCGGTGCAGTCGGCGATCCGGTGGGCGCTCGGGCAGCTGAACACCCCCTACCAGTGGGGCGGGACCTGCCAGAACAGTCACGGGCCGGATCCGATGGGCCGCTGCGACTGCTCCAGTCTCATGCAGGGCGCCTACCGGGCCGCCGGGGTGGCGATCTCCCGCACCACCTACACCCAGATCAAGGACGGTACCGCGGCGGACCTTGCACAACTGAGCGCCGGGGACCTGCTGTTCATCCACCCCGGGCCCGCGGGCCCCGAACACGTGGGGATGTACATCGGCTCCGGCCTGGTGGTGCATGCCCCGCACACCGGTGACGTGGTGCGCATCGCGACGCTCGCCTCCTGGAAATCCGGCGTGCTCGCCGTCCGCCGCATCGTCCCCTGACCTCCTTCTCCTTCCTCCTTCACCGTCTGGAGACGCGTTTGTCGTTGATCCTCGCCTCCTCCGAGGCACTCACCCATCTCGCCTACGACCCGGGTGTCACCCCGGCCGAGGGCGGCCTGCCGGGCCTGTCCGTCCTCAAGCAGGTCGTCTCCTCCATCAACCTGTTCGCCGTGATCGCCACCGTCGGCGCGCTGTGCGTGTCCGGCGTGGTGTGGGCCTGGGGCCACCAGAGCGGCAGCCACGGCGCTGAGGCCAAGGGCAAGCAGGGCACCTTGACCGCCGCCGGCGTCGCCCTGCTGCTGGGCGCCGCGAACGGCCTGGTCGCGTTCTTCTCCGCCCTCGGGACGCAGGTCAAGTAAGTGACCAACTCTCCCTCTCACGACGGTGACTCGCTGCTGCGGCGGCGCCTGCTGATCGGCCTGGTGGTGCTGGTGGTCGCCGGTCTGCTGGCCGGGCTCTGTGCCCGGCTGGCGGGCGGCGGCTCGCCCGGCCACCCCGCACCGGCCGCCGGCACCTCCGCCCAGACGATCTCCTCCCCCGTCGTTTCGACGCAGCCGACCGTCCCGGCCGCCACGTCCGAGGCGGGGCCGGGTGTGGCCCGCCCGCCGCACACATCCAGCCCGACCGCGTTCGCCACCGCGTTCGCCACCGCCCTGTGGACCTACGACGCGCGCGCCGTGGACCAGCAGCGCTTCGTCAACGGGCTGCGGCTGTGGCTGACTTCGGAGAGCGTGTACGCCGACGGCGCCTCCGTCCAGGGGCAGGTGCCGGATCCGGTGCTGTGGTCGCGCCTGCGCGACACCGGCCAGACCTCCACGGCCACCTCCGTCCTGGCGCACGTACCCGACGCCTTCACCCGGGCCGTTGCCAAGGACCCCGGTGCGCTCGCCACCGCTTACATCTACGCCCTGACCGTCACCGCGAAGGTCAACCTGGCCTGGGACGGCGGCGGCCGGGGAGCGGAGGACCGCGCGATCACCCTCGCCGTGCAGTGCCGCCCGCAGCGCGACTGCGCGCTCGCCGCCATCGCCCCCACCGTCTACCCGTAACTCCCCCTGCCCTCCCATCACCTGAGGAGGTGATCGCCCATCGGTTTCTGCGACCTGCCGGGCGCCGGTCTGCTGTGCGACACCGTCGTCGGCGGTGTGTCCGACTCCATCACCACCAGCATCGGCAACTGGATCGCGGAAAGCTGCGGCGACCTCGCGCAGTCCGCCGTCGACCTCGCCAGCCGCACCGTCGACCAGACCACTCGCGTCGACCTGGGCGCCGACTGGTTCCGCTCCAACTACGCGCTCATCCTGCCCATCGCACTCACCATGATCGTGATGACGTTCATCCTGCAGCTGGTCCGCGCCGCCTGGAGGCGCGACGGCCAGGCTCTCGGGCAAGCCGTCACCGGCACTGTCAGTTCGATCATGTTCGCGATGACGGCGATCACCTTCACCGGCGTCGCCCTGGTCGTCGTGGACGCCCTGTCCCGGGGCTTGTTCACGGTCGCCAACTCCTCCATGGACGACGCGGTCCGCCGGATGGTGAAGGTCTCCATGATCACCTCGACGACGCCGCTCGGCTGGGGCGTCCCGGCGCTGGTCGGCCTCGCCTGCGCGGTCGGTGCGATCCTCTACTGGGGCATGATGATCTTCCGCAAGGTCAGCATCCTGGTCCTGGTGATCCTGGCTCCGCTCGCCGCCGCCGGCGGCCCGTGGGAGCCGACCCGGGACTGGCGCAGGCGCTGGATCGAGGCCACCGCGACGATCGTCTTCTCCAAAATGGTGATGACGATCATCATGCTGGTAGGTGTCTCCGCGATCGGCCAGAGCGAGAGCGGCGACGGCATCCAGGCGCTGTCCGACATCATCGCCGGCCTCGTCGTCATGGCCCTCGTCCTGCTGTCCCCGTTCATGATCTACCGGTTCGTCCACTGGGCCGGTGACGGCCAGAGCCAGGATCTGCACCGCTCCACCGCAGCCGGCCTGCAGGTGGCCAGCGCCGCTGCCCAGAAGGGCGGACGGATGGCCGTGTCCGGCAAGACCGGCGGCGCGGCCAGCTTCGGCGGCAAGGGCGGCGCCAGCCCGCAGGGCCCGGACCAGGTCCCCGGCATGAACGCCGCCGAGTCCACCGGCGGCGCCGCCCTGCAGGGCTCCGGCGCCTCCGGTTCCTCCGGCGCCCTGTCCAAGGCCACCCCGACGTCCTTCACCTACGGGGCGCCTACCCGCTCGGGGTCGGGCGACGGCGGCGTGCCGCTCGTCAGCCGTGCCGCAGGCGACCGTGCCGACGGCGACCAGGGCCGCCCGCTGGTCAACCGTCCCGGCGCCAGTGCCGCGGGTCCGGCTTCGGCAGGCCGCGGACCGGGTCCGGCAGCGCAGGCCGCGGCCGGTTCCCCCGGCGTCAAGACGCCTGCCGCATTCCCCGCGCCGTCCGGCGCCGTACCGGCGATCGACCCGGCCCTCGCGCCGCCCACCGGACCCGCCACCCCCGCGGCCCAGCGGTTCTCCTTCCCCGGCCGCACGCCCTCGTCCTGACGCCGGGCCGTCTTCCGCGGCGCCCGGCCCACTCCGGCCGGGCGCCGCCCCCTCCCCTTCCCCCGCCGAAAGAGACCAGCTTGAAGACTCTCCGCCGCCTCGGCGCCATCGGCGCCACCGCCTCGCTGCTCGCCGTCGCCGCCGGACAGGCCACCGCCTACCCCCGTTACCTGAGCATCGGCTGGACCGAGCGCTCCGGCTGCATCGCCTCCCTCAACGGCATCTCCGACAAGGAGGCCGGCAGCTACAAGGTTCAGGGCGTCACCAGCAAGGTCCAGAGCGCCGCCTCCAACATCCGCTGCGTGGGCTGGCTGACCCGCTCCACCGACGGCGGACGCACCTGGAAGCAGATCTCCGGCCTGCACACCGTCACCACCGCACCCACTCTGGACACCACCGGCTGGTACTGGAACGGCCCGGGTTACCGCGCCAAGAACTGCGTGGACATCTACAAGGGCACCGCCTACTACGGGCACTTCTGCTCCGGAGAGTGGCGCAACTAGCCCCCGGCCGACGCCGACACCTTCCACGCCCGCGGCGGGCGGACCGCACCGCGGCCCTCCCGCCCGGCCCCGTCCGCACCGAAGGAGCCGTCCGCCCTGTCCGACGCCCCAGCCACCATCAAGTTCCCCCACCGCGCCCGCCGCGGCATCCTCCTGGGCCTGTCCCTGCCTCAGCTCGTCGCCACCGGCTTCGGCGGCGCCGCCCTGCTCGCTGTCCTGATGACCTCCGGCATCCCCGGCGCCCTCCTCCTCACCCCGCTGTGGGCGCTGCTCGCCGCCGCCGTCCTGCTGCGCGTCCGCGGCCGGTCCCTCGCCGAATGGGCCCCGATCGCGATCCGCTACTGGCTGCGCCGCACCCGCGGACAGTTGCTGTGGCTGGCCCGCCCCTCCACCCGCCCGCGTGTCGAGGGCTTGCTCCACCTACCCGGGACCGCCGCCTCGCTGCGTGCCGTCACCTCCCCCGACGGCCGCCTCGGCGCCGTCCACGATCAGCAGCAGAACACCCTCACCGCTGTCACCCGCGTCAGCAGCCGGGCCTTCGCGCTCCTGGACCCCGGCACGCAGGACGGCAACGTCGCCGGCTGGGGCCGGGCCCTAGCGGCCCTGTCCCGCTCCGGGCAGATCGCCCGCATTCAGGTGATGGAGCGCACCGTCCCCGACAGCGGGGACGCCCTGCAGCGGTACTGGCTGGAGCACGGCCGCCCCGCCACCCCCGTCGCCGGGCCGATCTACGAGGACCTGCTCGCCGCCGCCGGGCCCACCGCCGCCCCGCACGAGGCGTACATCGCCATCGCCCTCGACCTCAAGGAAGCGCGCCGCCTGATCAACCAGGCCGGTGGAGGACTCGCTGGCGCGTTCGCCGTCCTGCGCCAGCTCACCTCCTCCCTCGACCAGTCGATCCGCGGGGCCGGGCTCACTCCCGGCGGCTGGCTGACCGCAGGTGAGATCGCCGCGACCGTACGCACCGCCTACGACCCCGCCGTTCTCGGCGCCCTGGAGCGCTGGTCGGCCACCGGCCGGCCCGAGGCCGACGTCGCCGCCGCGGGCCCCGTCGTCCTCGTCGAGGAGCCGGAGAAGATCCGCACCGACAGCGCGCACCACGCCGTCTACTGGATCGAGCAGTGGCCTCGCATCGAGACCAGCGCGGGCTTCCTCCACCAGCTCCTCTACAGCAGCGGCGTACGGCGCACCCTCTCCCTCCTCTACACCCCGCAGCACCTGGACGCCGCGTTCAAGGACGTCCAGCGCAAGAAGGCCACGATCATCGCGGACGCCGCCGAGCGGGTGCGCCGCGGCCAGGTCGACTCCGAGGCCGACGGCGTCGAGTACCAGGACGTCAAGGCCCGTGAGCTGCAGCTGATCGCCGGGCACGCCGACGTCGCGATGACCGGCCTGCTGGTGGTCTCCGCCGACGACGCCGACCAGCTCAGTGCCGCCTGCGCCCAGGTCGAGACCGCCGCCGTCGCCGCCTTGATCGACCTGCGCCGCCTCGCCCTCCAGCAGGCCGAGGCCTTCACCGCCGCGGCCCTGCCGCTGGCCCGCCTCTGACCGCCGAAGGGCCCCCATGCACCACGACGAGCCGGACCTGATCGGCTTCGCGACCGCGGCCCTGGCCTGCCACCGCGACACCGACCTCGGCAGCGACCAGCCCCTGACCCGCGACGAGCTCGACACCCTGCACGAGCACGCCGTCGCCCTGCAGACCCTGCTCGACCACGCCACCGTCCGCACCCGCGTCCACACCCCCTCAGCCGGCGATGAGCTCCACCACGCCCGCGTCCGCCTGTGGCAGGCCACCGAACACCTGCACGCCGCCTACCACGCAGCGCCCCGCGACAGCGGACGCCAGCCCACCCGGGAGGCCTGCGCCCTGCGCCATCCCGACGGCGTGCCCGGCCTGACCATCTGCCGCCGCCACCGCAACGCCTCAGCGCGGGTGCGGCAGTTCACCACCCCCACCGACCTGCGCCGCTGACCGGCTGCCCGCGAGACAAGGAGCCCCGACCCTGCACCGCACCACTGCCAGCGCGCTGTTCACGCCCTCCCGCGCCGACCGCGACGCCCGCCGCAACGCCCGCCGCGACCTCGCCGCCGCCCGAAGCGAGGCCCGCCTCGCCGACCGGCCCCGCCACCGCGGCCCCACCGCCGTCAACGAACTCGACGCCCGCCCCCTCTACCCAGCCACCGGACGCCCCGGCCTCGCCTCCGCCCGCGGCGGCAAGCTCAAGCTCCCCGCCCACCGCATGACCACCGCGGTCGCCGCCGGAGCCTTCCCCTTCCTGGCGGAGGGCGGCCTCGGCCCCGGGGGCATGTACATCGGCCGCGACGTCCACGCCGAAGCGGGCTTCACCTTCGACCCCTTCGAGCTGTACGGCAAGGTCGAGGGCTTCACCAACCCCAACGTCCTGCTCGCCGGCGTCATCGGCATGGGCAAGTCCGCACTCGCCAAGTCCCTCGCCCTGCGCTCCATCGCCCACGGCTACAAGGTCTACGTCCCCTGTGATCCCAAGGGCGAATGGACCACCGTGGCCACCGCTCTCGGCGGGCGGACCATCGCGCTCGGGCCTGGCATGAGCGGCAGGCTCAACCCCCTCGACGCCCCCGCCACTCCCACCGGCACCGAACCTGCCGAGTGGGCGACCGAGGTCCGCAAGCGCCGCCTGCTCCTGCTCGCCTCCCTGGCCCGCACCGTGCTGCACCGCGACCTCGCACCGATGGAACACACCGCCCTCGACATCGCCCTCGACGAGGTCGTCGCCGACGCCGAACACACCCACCGGGTACCGCTGCTGGGCGATGTCGCCGTGATGCTCGGCAGTGCCCGCCGTCTGGACGACGCGCTCGGCGACCCAGCCCGGCGTCTGGGCGCCGCCGCCGAGGACCTCGCCCACGCCCTGCGCCGTCTCGTCCAGGGCGACCTCGCCGGCATGTTCGACGCCCCCTCGACCGTCGAGTTCGACCCGAGCGCCCCGATGCTCACCATCGACCTGTCCCAGCTCGGCGCAACCGGCGACGACACCGGCCTCATCCTCGCCATGACCTGCGCATCCGCCTGGATGGAAGCCGCCCTCTCCGACCCGGACGGCGGACGCCGCTGGGTCGTCTACGACGAGGCGTGGCGCCTGATGAGGCACCTTCCGCTGCTGGAGCGCATGCAGCAGCAGTGGAAGCTCTCCCGCGGCCTGGGCATCGCCAACCTGCTGGTCATCCACCGCCTGTCCGACCTGCTGTCGGCCGGAGACGCCGGGAGCCGCGGCCGGGCCCTCGCGGAAGGCCTGCTCACCGACTGCGCCACCCGCATCATCTACCGCCAGGAACCCGACCAACTGGCCGCTACCGCCAGCCTCCTCGGCCTGACCGGCGTCGAGACCCAGGCTATCGCCGCCCTCACCCGCGGACGCGGCCTCTACAAGATCGCCGGACGCTCGTTCGTCGTGCAGCACCTCCTGCATCCCGCCGAACTGCAGCTCTACGACACCGACTCGCGGATGCACGGGAATCCCCGTGAGTTCACGAATCCCGACGCCGGGCCGGTGTAGAGCGACGGCGCCGACCCTCTGGCCGCCGAGAACCAGCCGGCGGATCACCCCTGTACCGACTGCACGAGACCGGAGGACCGTGCTTTCCACCATCACCTTCGCCGTCGATCCGGTGCTCGGCCTGGTCGCAGCAGCAGTTGACCGTCGTAGCCGTCAGTGGCTGGAGCAGGCCGGTCTGGTGCGCGACGACGCGAGCGGGCTGCACCGGCTACGGCGGGATACCGCCGAGCCCACCGGCCGGCGGATCATCTCCAACGCCACCGGCCTGCTCAACTCGGTCGGCTACGACGTGCTGCGGCTGTACTCCGAGACCGAGCAGCGGCAGGCCGCCGCGCATCCGTCCGCAGGACCTGCAGTGACCCGGGAGCCGGGGACGATCTGGGTGCACCACGTCGGCTCCGACATCGTGGCCGGCCGCTTGGTCGTCCACGCCGCCCTCAACGAGGCGGACGGCCCAGTCAGACTGCTGGCCGACTACCCGGCGTACGGTCGGGCAGCGGTCCTGTCCACCGAGGGCGGCGGCCTGTACGGCATCGCCGAGTTCGGAGATCTGGCTGCCGCGGTGGCCGCCTTCGGACACTCCCTCGCCCCGCAGTTCCCGGCCCGTGAGCCGCGCACCGCTTCAGCAGCGGCCATCACATCGCGCGCTTTCACCCTGGGGCCGGTGTCCGTGACGCGCACGCAGGACACGGCGACACCGCAGGTGACCGCGGTGCATCCGGCTGCTCGCACCCGTTGATCCCTCGCATCGACTGCTTCCCCTGTGCGGCCACCGAGCCTCGCTGTCCGTTCCCGTCCTTCCGGAGGTAACCCCTGTGTCTGCCCTGCTCACCCGTCTCGACTCCCGGGTGGAGGCCGCCGTCGGCGCCAGTATCGCTGTTCTCCACGCTCAGGAGGCCCGCCTGGATGCCGCTTCGGCCCGCATCCTGGAGGCCCACCGCACGCTGGTGAAGGCCGAGACCACTCTCGCGTTCGAGCGTGTGCGGCTGCTGATCTGCGCGGACCGCCAGCGCCGGGTCGACGACCAGCTGCTCGCGGACCTGAGTACCCAGCTGGAGGTGCTGGAAGACGCTGCCGCCTCACGTGACCAGGCCGAGGCCGATCTGCTGGCCCGGATCAAGGAGATGCGCCACTCCCCGGCACCGGCCGCCGGGCCCACCGTGGTCTCCGCCGTCGCTGCAATGCGCCGTTGACCGCTCCGCGAGGCATCGAGCGCAGGCCGGTAACGGTATTCGGCTGGGACTTCGACGAGGGCAAGTTCGTGATGGCTCCCCGCAGGCCGACCCCGCACATCAGCGAGATCCTCGACGAGTGCGGCTTCTGGCACCGGGCCGACCGGCTCGGTACCTGGCGGATGCACGGCGCGGTGGACCGGCACGAGCAGGTCACCGCCGCAGCCGCCGTCGTGGGCCGATTCGTGGATGCGGGGGATGAGGCCCGCAACTGGCATGCACCTCAGCAGCGTTCGGCCGATGTGGTGCGGCACTACGCGTGGCTGGGATCCGAGGGGCCCTTCCCTGACGCTGATGCCACCGCACAGCCGCAAGCGGCTGACGTGTCTCGACCTGCCGGGCGACTCACGCGAGACCACGGAGATGGTTGCCGGCGGCGCCCTTCGGGTGGAGGCTCGCCGGCCCCTGGGCAAGGACAAGTGGCTGCTCGCCTCCGAACGCGAACGGCCCGGCCACTACATGGAGCTGCGGCACCATCTGCCCTCCGGCGGCCTGTGGATCACCGGCGTATCCGCCCCGTCGTTCGCGGGCCTGCTCCGCAGGGACTTCCGGGTGCACGTCCTGCGCGAGACCCGGCCCCCGGCCGCCGCCCGCGCTCTCGCCGGTATCCCACCCGCAGCCGTCCGCCCGGCACAGAGCGGCCCCGCGCGGCCAATCCCGCCGGACCGGACCGCCCGCCGCCGTTGACCGCTGCCCCCGGTGTCTTCTCTTCTCCCCCTTCCACCAGAACGAGGTTCTCCCTTGGCCGATATCTCTTTCGGGCCCGGCCCGAACGGCGCCATCACCGCCCGCCTCAACCCTGACGTCCCCGCCGGCGCCCACCGGATCCTGGAACAGAACGGCGCGACCCGCCTCGCCGCCGAGGGGGAGTACGCCTTCGACGGCCCGGACGCCGTAGCCCGCGCTGCCCAGAGTGCCTATCTGCTGAACGCCGGCGAGCTGACCATGGCCACCTCCGGCGACATCCCGCGGGAGCGCCGCCTCGCGGTGGACGGCGCGGACGTGGTCTTCGCCCGCCACCCCAGCGAGGGCATCATCGCCGCCACCGCCACCAACGCCACCGAAGCTCTGGTCTCCGGTGTGCTGAAGCAATTCGGGTGGACGTACGACGGCTCGGCGCCCGACCGGGACATCTACCTGCCGCCCACCGATGCGGACGAGCGAGAGGTGCTGGTGGCCGCGGCGCGGGCGAGCCTGGTCCTGCAGGGGCTTCGTCTGCAGGTCTCCACCGTCGGTCTGGCCACCCCGCCCGCCTCCGCCGACCGGCTCGCGGAGGCCACCGAGGACCTGGCCCTGGAGCGGGTCAACCTGCGCACACTGACCGACAACCGCGACGTGGCCGACCTGCTGGACACGGCCCTGGACCCGACGGCCGGCGCCCTTCCCAACCTGTCCGCCCTCCTGGCCGACATCGGCACCTTCACCGCACAGCTGTCTCCGGAGCAGGGCGCGCTGCTGGGCGCCGCCCTGGACATCGTCCGCGGGCAGGCCACCGGCCTGGCCGACCGCCTGCAGCTCCTGCAGACCAGCCTCGCCGAGCTCGGCACGGCCGTGGAAGCGCCGATCACCACGACGCGCAGCATCCGGGCCACCGCGGCAAGCGCCGTCACCGCCCGCGGCCTGCCCGCCGGGCCGATCATCCAGGCCGTTCCCGCCGCCCAGGCCCTCGCCACCGTACCCGGACCGGCGCACGCCGTCAGTCTCTGAAGGAGGCCCGCATCACCGACCGTCCCGTCATCCAGATCGTCCGGCACCCCGAGTACGGGGTTGCCGTCACCGGGCTCGAGCACGCGACCTACCAGCACCGGCGGCTGCTGGCCGACTACGGGTTCACCCCGATCCCGGGCAGCACCGACCTCGGGTTCACCGGCCAGACCGACAACCTCTTCCTCCACGGAAGGCAGGCGGTGGCCGCGCTGCGCTCCACCGGCGCCGAGGTCCGCCCGGAGCCCGCGTTCGACTACGAGGTGCACCCCGGCAACCAGTCGCCCTCGTCCGTGGCGGCCGGTGGGGGCCCGGTGATCGTGTCCGGCCCAGCCACGGCGGCCCGCACCGACGTGGCCGTGGGTACCCACCCCGACCACGGCATCACCGCCACCAACAACACCGGCAGCCCGGACGCGGCCCGGCTGCTGGCGAAGGCCGGCTTCTACCGAGTGGCCGGCCACAGGAGCCTGTTCGCGCTGACCGCCCAGGAGGCTGGCGGCGAGGAGCGGGCAAAGGCCACGGTGGCGCAGATGCGGGCGGTGGGCCTGAGCGTCGTTGCCGATCTGCCTTTCGAGCCGACTCCGGTCTCCGACGCCGAGGACCCGTTCGCCACCCGTATCTTCCCGGCGCCGGCCGAGGCGGCGGCCCGCCCGGCCGAGGCCCCCGCACAGAGCGCGGACCCGTTCGGCACTCAGCTGCACCCCGCGCCCGTACCGTCCGAGGCCGCGCAGGAGAGCCGGATGGGTACGTTGCTGAGCAACCGGCAGGCGGCGCTCGCCGTGATCGAGGAGATCCTGGCCGGGCTTTCCCGGCAGCTGTGCGATGACCCGCAGGCCCTGGACCCCGTACAGGTGGCTGCCGTGCTGGCAAGCGCGCAGAGCACCCTCGGCGGGGTCCGCCAGGACCTGGAGACCATCGCTGCCGCCAGCCCCGCCCGCCGGACCTTGCAGGCCCGCCCAGCCGTCTCGGCCCAGCTCGGCGCCCGCGCCCAGGCAGCCCGCGCGACCAGTCTGCGCCTGGGCCGCATCACCGCCGCCCAGACCGCCGAGGCTGCCCGGTCGGTGGACCCGCGCGCGGCCTACAGCGTCCACTCCCGCTGACCTGCCCGAAGGATCCGCCCATGGCCGTTGCGACCCGATGGACCGTCACCCACTCCTGCGGACACGAGGCCGAACACGACCTCACCGCCCGTCCCGCCGACCGCCGCGCCAGCTACGCCCGCTGGCTCTGCGCCCGCGACTGCACCGACTGCTGGCGCGCCGAGCGCGATGCCAACCGCGGCGCCGAACGCACCGCATGGCTCGCCACCCGGCGCGCCGAGGAGCAGGAGGCCTCCGCCGCCTGGTCCGCGCAGTACCGGATGCCGCCGCTGTCGGGCCCGCAGGCGATCCTCGACTGGGGCGAGCGCACCCGCCACCAGCTCATGACCGCCGCCTACAAGGTCCTCGTCGTCGAAGGGGAGCTCACCGACGAGCAGTGGCAGCAGGCCGAGGACCGTGCCCGCACGGTGGACCGGGCCGGCTGGTGGATCGACCAGCGCGAAGCCGAGGCAGCCGACCTGCCCGAGCTGCTGGACGCCGCCACCGACGCGGACCGCATCACCGAGAACCCGTTCTGAGCAGCCCTGCCGACACCGGGCCACCGGTGACGGTCCGAATCCTCCCAGGCTCGTTCGGCATCCTCGAGGTGACCGGCGCCGACGCCCCGGCCCTGCGCCTGCTGGCCCGGCTCGGCTTCCGCCCGCCCCGCAACGGCGGCCATCCGGTGTCCCTGCACAGCGAGGAGGGGCCACTGGCGGTGCGGGCTCTGATGGGCGAGACCGCCCGCCGGCTGCAGCACGCCGGCTACGTGGTCGAGGTCGACCCCTGGCTCCGGATCTCTCCCGCCGGTGAGCAGGTCCTGGAGCTCCTCGACGAGCTGCGGACCCGTCTGGACGACCTGGCCTGCATCGTCGGCGAGATCGACGACCTGCGCGATCTCGCCGACGTGGCCGCCCAGCTGGTCACCGGCACCCGCAATCCCGCCGAATCCGCCCGCGTCCTGTTCGGCCTGGCCGCCGAACAGGCCCGGGGCGCCGCAGGTGATCTGCACGAGCGCACCGAGCTGGCCGCCTGGTTCCAGGCCCGCGCCGACAGCGCCCAGCGGACCGCCGCCGAAGCATCCTCCATCCCCTACCCCGCCGCCGGCCGCACCGGCCCACGGGCCGAAGCCGCCCGCGCCTCATCCCGCGCTGCCCGCGCTGCCGGAACAGCGCCCGTCACCGCGGTCATGACTGCGGCCGCCGATCCATGTCCCAGGAAGGCACGCCTCTGAGCGCCACGACCACTTCCACCGCCGCCGTCCGCACCTTCGCCGCGGATCTGCGGGCTGCCGCCGACCGCCTCGACGCCGACAGCGCCCGGCCCAGCCAGGCCCTCCTGGCGGTACTGCTCGCCGAGGGCGGCCTGCTGCCGCTGCTGTCCCGCATGAGTGCCCGTATCCGCGCCGACCTGACGCTCTACGAGGCCACCTTCGGGCACGATTCCGGCACCGAGCCGCTGTACGAGCTCGGCCACCTGATCGCCGAAGTCGAGGAAGCCGTCGACGAAACCCTGGCCGACGCCAGGGAGCACTTCGACGGCACCCTGCATTTGCTCGCCGACCACGCGAGCCCGGCCGAGGCCGCCGCCACCCGCATCGCCACCCAGAAGGAGTTATGGGGCGGGCCCGCGCTGCGCGAGGGCGAACAGGTCTACCTGTTCTGGCCGGACGGCTCCAGGCACAAGCCCCAGCCGGGCCTGGCCGTCCCGCACAACGGCTACCTCAACCCGTACGACTCTCCGTTGTTCACCCGGCCGGTCGCCGAGCTGCTCATCACCGACCTGAACGCCGACAACAGCGGCATGCGCGCCGCCTTCGAGACCGACGATGCCCTGGTCATCACCTGGCCCAAGGCCTACGACGGCGACGGCGGCACCAAGCGCGTCCTGCCCGACGACCGCGGACTGTACGCGATCGGCGGCCACTGGCCCTGGGACAAGCGCAGCCCCGTCGCCTCCGACCTGCCCGCCCGCGCCGGCGCGGCACGCGTCACCTCCCTCACCACCCCGACCGCCCCTGTCTCCTCGTCGGCCGCTCCCGCCCTCCAGCAGGCCACACCGTCCGCCCGCAGCAAGAGACGCTGACCCTGCCACCCGGAAGGGAGCCCATGCCCGACCCGACCGAGGCCACCGCCGCCCTGCGACGCCTGGCCGACCGGTTCCGCACCGCCACCGGCCCCGCCGAAGCCGCCGCGCTACTGGAAGAGATCACCCGCGAGGGCGGCACCCTCGAAGCTCTCTCCGACGTCCTCGGCGCTGCGAGCCGGTGGGTCAAGGACCGCCCCGACACCCCGTGGCTGTGGCAGCCGCTGGCCCTGGCCGCGGACGAGATCTGGCAGGCCGGCACCGACCTCACCGAAGTGCCCGGCCAACTGCGGACCGCAGCCGCGAAGACGACCCGGATCCGCTCGGCCACTCCACGCCGCGACGTTGCCCCGGCCCCGGCCCTGCCCCCTGTGCCCACCACAGCGACATCGGCACCGCGCGGACGCTGAGCAGATCCCCGCCATCACCCGCTACGCCGGCACCCTCGACCTGCTCACCTCCGCCCACCACCACGCCCTGCGCCTCCCCCACCGCCCCGAGATCCGGGTGATCGACGCCTGGCGGCCCATCGGCCGCTTGCCGGACCTGGACACACCTGGGCTCGACGCCCTGGCCGCCGAGCTCGACGCCCACCTCACCGTCCACCGGCCTCAGCCCGGACAGCGCACTACCCGCTCCCGGGACGTGTGGCACTACACGATCCGCGACCACCCCGACCGCCCGCCGCTACGCGACGAGCAGTGGGCGGCCGTGGCCCGGCGCGTCCTGGCCGCGACCGGTATCGCCCCCGACGGCGATCCGGACGCCTGCCGATGGCTGGCCCTGCGCACCGACAGCCACGAAATCCGCATCGTCGCCCCGCTCATGCGCGCCGACGGCACCACTCCGGCACTGCACCGCGACCTCTCCCTCGCCCACGCGGCCTGCCAGCTCGCCGCCCTGGAGACCAAGCCGCATCGCGTCCGCGCCGTCCGCGCAGGCCTCCGCCCGCCGGCACCACCGCCCGTGCGCGGCCCCGACCGGCCGTGGGCCGCGCCTGCCGCCGGTTCCCCTCCCGCCCGCCACTGACCGAAAGCCCGCCGCTTGCCGACCAATCCCCCCTCCCCCACATTGAGCGCCACCCACGATGCTGGCGGCGAGGCCACCTCGGCGTTGAACCGGCTGGCCGAGTACGTCGAAGCACTCGACACCGAGGAAGCCGCCGAGGTCCTGCGCACCGTCTTCGGGCCTCCCGGTGCCGCGCACGCCCTCGTCCGGGTCCTGGACCGCTTCTCGCACTGGGCCGCCGACGCCCACGAGGCGCCGGAGGTGTACGAGCCTCTGATCCGCGAGGCCGCAGAACTGCGGGTCAACGCCTACCGGATCACCGCCGTCGCCAACACGGTGGAGGAGCTGCCCTCTCGCTCCCCGCGCGCATCCGCAGCCCTCGCCGCCTCCCCAGCCGCCCTCGCCTCCGGCCGCCCCCTGCACACCGTGGCAGCCGCCGCACCGCACGTCCCGCCGCGCCCGCGGATCACCGAGCCGCCCCACCGCTGACCACCCGGCCGCGGCTCCCGGCCGCACGTACCCATCCCCCTCTTCCGCCCCCGCTCCGCGTGCCTCTTCCGCGGATGCCGCGCGCGGACCCCCTTCCTCTGCAAGGACTCCCCTCTGCCGACCTCCACTCCCAAGTCCCTCTCCTCCTCGCCCGGCACCGACGCCCTCCTCTACGCGCTCATCGGCACCGGACTCGCCCTGATCGCCTACGGCTCCCTCGCCTGGGTGTTCGGCAACACCGCCAACTACCTCTTCGGGAAGGGCCCGTGGGCCCCGTACCAGCCCGTCGCAGCCGCCCTGCACCCCGACCGGCTGTGGCCCGCCCTCGGCCCGGCCTCCCTGCTCGCCTCAGCCCGGATCGCCCCCGCCCTGCTCGCTCTGACCGCTGCGGCCCTCGGCCTGCGCCTGTGGCTGACGCACCGCCGCAACAGGACCGCCGGGCTGGCCACCAGCCGCGACCTGGCCGTCCTGCTGCCCAAGGGGATCACCACCAAGGCCCGCAGCCTGCGCCCCAGCCTCGCGGACGCCAAGCCCGGATCGATCCGCCCCGACGACACCGGCATCCTGCTCGGCACCCTCGGTGAGAAGGGCCCCGAGGTCCGCACCAGCTGGGAGGACGTCGCGGTCGCCATCATGGCCCCGCGCTCCGGCAAGACCACCAGCCTCGCTGTCCCCTCCATCCTGCGCGCCCCCGGCCCGGTCCTGCTCACCTCCAACAAGGCCGCCGGCGACGCCTACACCGTCACCCTGGACGCCCGCATCGCCGCCGGCCGGGTGTGGACGATGGACCCGCAGCAGATCGCCCACACGACGCAGGCCATGTGGTGGGATCCGCTCGCCGACGCGAAGGACCTGCCCGGCGCCCGGCGCCTGGCCCAGCACTTCGTCACCGCCGCCGTCGACGAGGGCGAGCAGGGCGACTTCTGGTCCACCGCCGCCGCCAACACCCTCACCGCCCTGTTCCTGGCGGCCGGCGCGGACAGCCGCCCGATCACCGACGTGCTCGGCTGGCTCGCCCAGCCCGCCGACCGCACCCCCATCGACGTCCTCAAGGCCAACCAGCTCGCGGCCATCGCAGCGCAGTTGCAGGGCACCGTCTCCGGCGCGGTCGAGACCCGCGACGGCATCTTCGAGACCGCCCGCCAGTACGCCGCCTGCCTGCTCGACCCGAAGATCGCCGCCTGGGTCACCCCCAGCGACGACCTTCCCCAGTTCCGGCCCGCCGACTTCGTCACGGGCACGGACACCCTGTACCTGCTGTCCAAGGACGGCGGCGGCTCCGCCTCCGCGCTGATCGCCGCCGCCGCGGACTCCGTGATGCGCACCGCGGTGATCCAAGCAGAGCGCGACGGCGGACGTCTCGATCCGCCGCTGCTCGCGATCCTCGACGAGGCCGCGAACGTGTGCAAGATCGGCGACCTGCCCGACCTGTACTCCCACCTCGGCTCCCGCGGGGTCATCCCGATCACGATCCTGCAGTCCTACAGGCAGGGCCAGCGGGTGTGGGGCGAGGTCGGCATGGACGCCCTCTGGTCGGCCGCCACCATCAAGCTCGTCGGTAGCGGTATCGACGACGCCGACTTCGCTGACAAGCTCTCCCGCCTGGTCGGCGAGCACGACGTCGAGACGATCTCCCACTCCACGAGCGAGTCCGGGCGCTCCACCTCCGTCTCCATGCGCCAGGAACGGATCCTTCCCCCTGACCAGATCCGCGCCCTCAAGAAGGGCTCGGCGCTGCTGTTCGCGACCGGCATCAAGCCCGCGCTGCTGCAACTGAAGCCCTGGTACAAGGAGCCCGGCGCCGGCGAGATCGGCAAGGCCTCGGCGCAGCAGACCGCGGCGATCACCGAGCGGGCCCGCGCCAAGGCGGAGGCCGCCGCATGAGCCTGCCCTCCGTCACCGCACCGACCGTGCGGACGTTGTCTCTAAGCGCCGGCGTCCAGTCGACCGTCCTGTTGCTGCTGTCCGCGCTCGGCGAGCTCCCACTGCTGGATTTCGCGATCTTCGCGGACACCGGATGGGAGCCGAAGAAGGTCTACGCCCATCTCGACCGGGTGGAGCGCGAGATAGCGAAGCCCGCCGGAATACCCATTCTCCGGGTCGCCTCGGGTAATATCCGCAGCGACGCCCTGGACCCGGCGCACCGGTTCGCCTCCATGCCGCTGTACATCCTCAACCAGGATGGCTCACCTGGGATGACGCGACGCCAGTGCACCGGAGAATACAAGATCAAGCCGATTAAGCGGCAGGTGCGGAAAATCCTCGGATATCCCTATCCGGCGCGCATTCCGGTCGAGGTTTTCGCCGAGCAGTGGATCGGTATCTCGACGGACGAGTTCCACCGGGCGAAGGATGCCGATGTCCGGTACACGCGCAACCGGTTCCCGCTGATCGAGCTTGGCCTGTCCCGTGGTGACTGCCTGGCGCTGCTGGCCGAACACGGCCTGGAGTCCACGCCGAAGTCCTCGTGCCTGGGGTGCCCGTTCCACGGCAACGCCCAGTGGAGGGCCATCCGCGACGGCGACGGCGAGGAGTGGGCGGACGTCGTCGACTTCGACGCGCAGATCCGCGCCGGGAACGCCCGCGCCAACGCCGACGGCCGGCCCCTGCTCGGCCAGGCCTACCTGCACCGCTCCCGCGTGCCGCTGGACCGGGCGCCGATCGACCGCCTCACCCGGCGCGAACAGCTCTCCCTGCAGGAGCAGCAGGCCGTGGAGGAGGCCGAGTTCGGCCCCACCGACGGGTGCTCGCCGTACTCGTGCCGCTCCGGCGAGGCGGTCGTGTGAGCATTCCCTCCCGTGAGGCCCGACCGCCCGGCGACGGCGCCCTCGTGGACCGGTTCATGCGTGCCGGTAACCGGTACGAACTCGCGGCCGTCCTGGAGTCGGCAGAGCAGGATCTCGTCGGCCCGCTGCACCAGTTCCTGGAGACCGCCGCCGACGCCTTCCGCCGCCGGGGTGATGCCCGCTTGGGCTCTTCCTTCACCGAGCTCGCCGAAAAGGTCGCCGGAGTCGGGAACGAACTCGCCTGGTGCGGGGAGGATTTGGCCGCGCCGAGGTCCCGGACTGCCGCAGCCAGGAGCAGCCTGACCCGCGCCGGTGCGGCGCTGGGCGCGTCGTCGGCCGCCGCCGCATCGGCGGCAGGCCGACCCGCGGCCGAAGCCCCCCGGCCTGGCCCAGTGCCGGGGCTGGCGGAAGGACGGGGGCGGCGCTGAGCTACCGGTACCCCGAGGTCCCGCCGCGGGACTTCCGGCCCCGGCTGTCCACCGCCGGAGACCTGCACTGGCCGGACGAGGGCCCGCAGATGGGCCCGTGGAGTCACCAGGAGCTCGTCGCCCTCGCCCACCCCTGGCCGGTGCGGTGGCTGTTCCCGCCGCAACCCGGCGATCCCCGACGAACCGTGAACCTCTTCGCCGGTCCCGGTGGCTGGGAACAGGGTCTGCAGGTCCTGGACCCGGACGGATGGGACGTGGTCGGGGTCGAGCTCGGCTGGGACGCGGCGGCGACCGCGGTGGCGGCCGGGCACCGCCGGATCGTCGCCGACGTCCGCACCCTCAGCCCGATCCATCCGGCGCTGCGCTACGTCGAGGGCCTGACCGTGAGCGCACCCTGCCAGGTGTGGACGCCCGCGGGCAAGCGCGAGGGTCACCGTGACAGCAACCTGGACCTGCTGCTGGACACGTTCACGCTCGCGTGCGAGGCGACCTTCGGGCACTGGCACGACAGCGGGGAGTGCTGCGACGACGGGGACTGCGGCATCTGCTCGGACCCGGAGTGGGACGGCTACGGCGGCTTCACCGGACCGCTGATCAGCTTCGACGAGGCCCGTTCCCTGGTGCCGCAGATGACCGACGAGCGCATCGGGCTGATCGCCGAAACGCTGATCTGGTCGCTGGCCCTCACCGCCAGGTACGACAACCTGCGCTGGCTGGCGATGGAGCAGAGCAGCGCGCTGCCCAAGGTGGTACTGGAGGCCATCAGCGACGAGCTGCAGGTCGCGGACTGGTGCTCTGCCGGCTACCAGGTGCTGGACGCCGCCGATACGGGTGTCGCCTCCCACCGCCGCCGGATCTACCTCGTCGCGGGCCGCCACCATTACGTGAACCTTCAGGCCATGCACCCCGCCCGGCCGGTGCCCGCGCGCACCGCGGCGCAGGCCCTGGGCTGGCCGGAGGGGATCGAGGTCAACACCCGCGGCAACCGGCAGACGCCCGGGGGCAACGAGTGGTCGGCGGACAAGACCTCGCCCGGCATCACGAGCAAGATCCGCGGCTGGTACTGGGCCCACGACAAGGACAGAAAGTTCACGGTGCCCGAGGCGGCCCTGCTGGTCGGCATGCCGACCACCTACCCGTGGACCGGCTCCCGGACCTCGGCCTGCCAGCAGCTGGCCGACATCGTCATCCCGAGTGAAGCCGCTCGCGTCATCGGCGGTGCGATCTTCCATCAGGAGTGGGAGCAGCCGGTCGCCGCCTACCTGAAGGCGACCTACAGCCCGGAGAGCATCACCATCGCCGCCCCGGCCGTACCGCTCTCGCCCTCCCAGCGCGCCGCGGCAGCTACTGCTGTGTCCTCGGTGTCCTCGATGCTGCCCGGCCTCGCCGAATGGTCGGCCGCCGCTGCTCCAGCCGCCGGGCCGTCCGGGCGCCGCCGGTAGTCCCCATCCACCTCATCTCTCAAGGAGGTCCGTGAAGAACCGTGTTGACGCCCTGCGGGGCTGGACACCCGAGGATTCGGTCAGCGCCGACGTGCTGGAGTGGCTGCGGCTGGTGCCCGACTTCTACGAGGTCATCGCCTCCGACCGCAGTGCGGACGGCGCCGAGCAGTTCGTGGTGGCGGCGGACTGGAGCGCGCCGTCCGCGATGACCGGCACCAACCGCGCCGCCGCCTTCCACATCCGGCTCGAACCCGCCGAGCGCACCTGCCGCCTGCGGATGACCACTACCCCTACCTTCGCGTGGGCCGGCCACTGGCTGGTGCAGCGCGGCGCGAACCGCCGGATGCTGGCCGAGTACCACCCTCGCCCCGTGGACCCGTACGGTCTGGGCCCCGACCACGAGCTGCGAATGCTGGACGGCGGCGACTACGCCTTCGCCCGCCCGGCCGAGGGCCCCACCCGGCTCGTCGAGGACCGCATCCGCCGCTCCGGCGACCGCTACCGGCATCTGGGACGCCAGCTGGCCTACTCCGCCCACGCCGCCGGTGGTGACCGCGAGGCCACCTGGGTGCTCCTGCTCGACCAGCACCCGCGCGCGACCGGCCGCCGGTTCCTCGTACAGCTGGAGACCACCGACTTGGCGAGCCTGACGTACACGCTCACCGAAGGCGCCTGGCCGACGAGGCGCCAGGCCGAGGACTGGATCGAGGCGGTCGGGGCGTACCACGTACCCCCCACACCGGTCGTCGATCCGGTCAGCGGGCTCGCCGCGCGCCCGCTGCCGGCCGCGGGCCCCGGCCTCCTGCGACAGGAAGCGGTGAGCAGGGCCACGCTTGCGTCTGCCGTCCGGCCGGGACGGGCCCGGTGAGTCCGGAGACGGAGGCCGAGCAGGCGCTGCTGGGCGCACTGCTCCTCGCACCCGAGCAGATCCCTGCCGTGGCCGGTTGGCTGCAGGCCCGGCACTTCCACCGGCCCGCGCACGCCACCCTGTACGAGGTCCTCCTCGCCCAGCATGCCGCCGGGCACGCGGGCCAGGCCGCCGGGCACGGGACGGCGCAGCGCCAGAGCTGGGCGCTGGAGGCAATGGGTTCGGCGATGAAGGCCGGGCGCGGCTTCACCCCGGGTTACGGGCACACATTGCTCGCCGCGTGCCCCGTCCCCGCGCACGCCTCCTCCTACGGCCGGATGGTGCTGGAGAGCGCGGTGCGGCGGGTGCTGCACGAGCATGCCCACCGGCTCATGCACGCCGCCCGTACCGGCACTGCCGAGGCGGTCGTCGAGCTGACCGGAGCGCTGCGCTCGGTGATCGGCGATCTCGCCGACGCCTGGGGTGCGGTGGACGAACAGTCCCGTCCGCTGCCGGGGCCGTGGCCGCTGGAGCCGGCGGACGGAGTCGCCGAGGAGACTCTCCGGCAGGAAGCGATGCTCCTGGCCTCGGCGACCGCCTCCCCCGGCCACCTGCCGGAGATCACCCGGTGGCTGCACCCCGGCGACTTCCTGGACGGCGGGCACCGCACCGTCTACCAGTCCCTTGCGGCCCTCGCCCGCCGCGGCGAGCCCATCGACGCACTCACCGTGTTGTGGGAGGCCCGGCACCAGGGCGCCATCGCTACCGGCGCCGTCACCGCCGACGGCATCCGGGCCCTCACCCGCTCCGGCTGGACGGGCGATCCGGGGTACTGGGCGGAGCAGGTACTGGGTGCGTCCCTGCTGCGCTCGGCCGCGGCGTCGGCAGGCACCGTCCGCCTGCTGTGCCGCGACACCTCGCTGCCGCCCGGACGACTGCTCGGCTCCGCCCTGCACGTCATCCGTACCGCGGCCGTCGTGCAGCAACGCTGGCACACCGCACACGGACACCGGACCGAACCGGCAGCCGTGGCTGCCACACCCCCCCCCGCCCCCGCCCCCCCCCGGGGGCGGGGGGGGGGGGGGCGGGGGGGGGCCCCGCCCCCCCCCCCGACCGCTCCCGCCGCCGCTTTCCTGTGCCTGCGACTTACCCGGCAACCGCCCTCTCGCCCGCCCAGCAGGCGGCCTCACCCCGATCCCCTCTCAGGAGCAGCCCGTGACCACAGCCGAGACGCCCGCCCGGCCGGTGGTACCGCCCGACAGCGCCGCAACCGCTACGACGGGGAGCGCGCCACCGGGCCGATCACCGCGTTCGGCGAGACGAAGGACCTGCGACAGATCCGCCCCTGCGACCTACAGCCCAGCGACGTCGTCGTCGACACCCCACAGGCCGAGGAATACCAGGAGCAGCTGCTGTCCACGCCGGATCTCCAAACCTTCCCGCGCCGCGGCAGCCACCGCCCGCAGTGGCGGGGTGCGCTCCGTCATGCCGACTCCCTCCACCTCCCCCCTCGTCCCGGGCATCACCGCCGCCCCCGGCCGCAGCCGATAGACCATCGCTTCACCCTTCTGCTGCAAGGACCTTGATGCCTCCTGCAGCTCCGCTTCGGCCGCCCCGGCCGATGGCCACCCGACCGCGTGCTCACGCGGACGCCATCGACGACCTCGCCACCGAGGTGCCTGGCGCCTACCGCGAACAGGTCCCACTCTCCCTGGCCGAACTCCTGCCCACCGCCCGGCACATCGGCGAGCGACAGCAGGACCTGCTACACATGGCCGCGGTTCTGGCCGAAGCACCGCTGGCCAACACCGCGCAGCGGGCAGGCGCCCGCGCACTCGCCGACGCCCGCCTCGGCGAAGCCATCGCCGCCCTCAGCCGTGCCGCCGCGATGGCCGCCCGACTCCACGAGGCCGACGGCCTCACCGGAACCGCCGTCGAGGGGCGACGGGAGCGGGCCTCAACGGCCCTGAACCTCGCCCTGTCCAGGACCCGGCTCTTCCTCACCGACGCCAGCCAGCACCTGCGTGCCCAGGCCTGCGGTCCCGATCCCACCCAGATCGCCGACGGCCTGTTCGGACCGGAGCCGCAGGCCCTACGGGACATCACCTCCAAGGCGGCCGGGGCGATCGCCTACGCCCAGGTCCGCAGCGCCGCCCTGCAGATGCCGCCGACCGCGCCCGGTCCCGCCGCCGCAGCCGCCAGGGGCGGCGCCGTTACCTCCGCCCGGCCCGCCCGCGCCTTCGCCGCCACGCCGGTTCCCGGCCGCTCCCGCTGAGCCCCAGCGCCCCCTGCCCACCAGGCCCGCCCTGGTGCCAGGCACCCGATGTCCACCCCGCGTGCCCGGCACCAGGAGCACGGCGGCTGGCCGGCCGTTCCCCGCCCGTCGCCGACCACTCGCAACCGCGCCCTTCCCTCACGGAGTCTCCCCTGCCCTTCCTTCCCGTCCCGCAGACCGCCCTCCTTCCACCTGGCACGCCCAGGGTTCGGATCGGCAGCCTCTGCAGCGGCTACGGCGGCCTGGACCTGGGCGTGCAGGCCGCCCTCGGCGGCACCATCGCCTGGCACGCCGACCCCGCCCCGGCCGCCGCCGCCATCCTCGAACACCACTGGCCGGACGTGCCGAACGTGGGCGACATCACGGCGGTCGACTTCACCACCGTCGCGCCGGTCTGCGTCCTCGTGGCCGGTTTCCCGTGCACCGACGTCTCCGTCGCAGGCGGCCGGGCCGGACTCGCCGAAGGCACCCGCTCCGGCCTGTGGCACACCATCGCCCGCGCCATCTCCGTCCTCCGACCCTGCCTGGTGATCCTTGAAAACGTCCGTGGCCTCCTCTCCACCCCTGCCCGCACGAACGCCGACAGCGACGTGGAACCCTGCCCGTGGTGTCTGGGAGACACCGGAGACCAACATCATCTGCGGGCACTCGGTGCCGTTCTCGCAGACCTGGCCGACGCAGGGTTCGATGCGCGCTGGCAGGTGCTACGCGCCAGTGACGTCGGAGCTCCTCACCGCCGCGAGCGTGTCTTCATCGCCGCCTGGCCTGCCCACCCCGCGGGCGAGGGACAGCAAGGGGCCGGATGCCGTCCGGGAGGACCTGGGGCACGTGGTCACCACCCTGCTGCTCACCCCGACCTCGAACCTCGGCTCCATCGGCGGATCACAGCACCCCGACCGCCGGAAGGCCGGCGGCCACGGCCCGAACCTGTCGGACCTGGTGGAGCACCTGCTGCCGACTCCGCGGGCAACGGACGGTACGAAGGGCAGGCCGAACAAGCGCGGCGGCCGGGACGATCCGACTCTGCCGAGCGCCGCCGCCCGGATCCCCTCCGCCCGGACCGCACCGACGGCGCCGCAGCTGGAGCTGTGGAGCCGGGAGGAGACGGGCTGAGCCGCTGGGGCGCCTACGCGGCGGCCGTCGCCCGGTGGGAACGCATAACGCGCCCCGCGCCGGACCCGGTCGATTCCCGGGGCCGTTTGTCCCCTGCTTTTGTGGAATGGACCATGGGTCTCGAAAAAGGCTGGGTGACGCAGATCACAGGCCTTTCTCGGGCGACTCAGCTCACCGCCCTGGGAAACGGTGTTGTCCCCCAACAAGCTTCCCTTGCAGTCGAGTTGCTGACAAATGGAATTCACCTATGCAGAAACCATCGACTTTCTGCGGCGTGAATCCCTGGCGTCCATACACCAGCGCATATCTCCTGAGCAAGTGACCGGTCGGCAGGCAGAGTCGTGCTCGCCGACCCCGTTCCCGACTTTTCCGGAGCCGCCTTGACGACCCCTTCTTCCGACGATCCGCCCGACCGCGCCGCCGTCACCGCTGAAACCCTGGCCCAGTGGCAGGCGACCATCGCCCGGATCCAGGCCGAACGCGACTCGATGGCCGCCGTCGCCAACCGCCTCGCCGAGGAGTACGGCCCGGACGGCACCGGTCTCCCCGCCGAAGCCGGGCCGGCCACGGACTCCGATGCGGCTGAGGAGGAACCCTCCTCGCTGACCATCCTCGCCTTCGACGACGACGCGCTCGTTGCCGAGGTCCGGGCGATGGTGCCGTGGGTGGATCACATCCTGCTCGCCGTCTACGGGCAGGAGATCACCTCCGGCCGGCCCTGGTGCACCCGCTGGGCCGAGCACGACGACGCCGTGGCCCGGATCCACCACTGCTGGCTGGCGTGGCAGGAGCTGACCGATCCCCGCGCGGGAGCATCCGGCCCCTCGGTGTGGCAGCGCGACCACCTGGAGCCGCTTCTGCTCAAACTCCGCTCCCCCGACGGCCCGTTCGCCGCCTGCACCACCAACCCCGACCACCCGCACCACCGCCTGCTGCCCGCACCGCCGGCCACCGACCCCACTTCGCTGCCCGGCCGGGAGCGCACCTACCCCTAGCCGGAAGGAACCGATCGTGACCGCCGCCCTGTTCGACCTGGACGCCCACCCGGCGGCGCTCACCGATCTCGACCGCCTCCCGGCCGACATCCAAGACTCCGCCGTCCACCACCTGCGCTGCCTGGTGCACTCCCAGCATCGCGGACCGCTGCTTGGGCGGCGCGGCCTGTGGGACCTGACGGGCTGCCGACGGATCTACCTCGATGCCGAACGCCGCTGGCGCCTGGTCTACCAGGAACGCTCCCCCCGGCCCGGCGCCAGCGGCGTGATCTACCTGCTCGCCGCCGGCCCTCGCAGCGGTCACCAGGTCTACAACACCGCCGCCCGCCGCCTTCAGCTGCTCAGCTCCTCCTTCGCCGCAGCGGCCTGACGCCGACTTCGCCCCGCTCGGCCGCCCGACACTGCAAAGGACAACGCTCATGCCCACCACCTCCGCCAGCATCCGCACCCAGGCCCAGCGGCTGCAGAACGCCATCGCCCACCTCGCCCCGCCGAGCACCATCTCCTTGCTGCGCCGGCTCAACCGCGCCGAAGGCGCCCTGTCGCTGCCGGCCCTCGCCGAGCAGGCCCTGTGGATGAGCGAAGCGCAGCTGGAGGCCCGGCTCGCGGCCATGGAGGAGAGCGGGCTCGTCCGCCGCGGTGCCGAGGCGGGTGGGACGGTCGTCGCTCTCAACCGGGCCGGCCGCGAGGCGCTGTACATCCAGATGCCGTTCGCCCGCTGGGCCTCCGCCCACCAGGGTGCCCCGGAGGCGGGCATCGGGCCGGTGCCGTACACCGAGCAGGCCCTGGCCACGCTCAACCGCGCCCATGCCGTCGCCACCATCCTCGCGCTGGCCGCCGAGGGTGAGCCCGTCTACCCGTCGGAGTTCGCAGACCTCGCCCTGCCCGCCGACATGGGCCTGTCCAACCTGTACCCGCGGCTGGCCCAGTTGCAGAAGGACGGCCTGGTCGAGCGGACCGGCGAGCCGCGCAACTACCTGTACAGCCTGACCGAGGCGGGCAAGAGCCTGTCCGAGCCGTTGGAGGCCGTCGGCCGCTGGGCCCAGCGGCACCTGGCCGCCCCGGCGCGCGTGCCCACGCCCCGCCGCCCGGCCGCCGCCCTCGCACTGACTCCCGCACCGGTGTTCCCGGCCCCGGCCCCGGCCCCGGCCCCGGCTGTGGCGGGAGCCGGTCCGGCGGCGCAGGCCGCTTCCCGGGCGGGTGCCGCGACGCTGCGCTCGGCCAGTGCCCGGCTGGTCTTCAGCCACAAGCCGGCCCCGCAGCCCGTCCCGCCCATCGCCGCCGCTGCCGCGCAGCGCCGTTGAGAGAGGAGCCCATGGACCCCGTCTTCCCCGCCGACCGGCTGTCCCAGGACGCCAGCCTGCCTGACCCGTCCGATGTCCTGTCGGCAGACGGCGAGCCGTGGCTCCTCACGGAACGCAGCCTCGACAGCCCTCTCGTCGCCGTCCGGCCCGCCTACCTCGCGGTGGGCAGCGCAGCCTCGACCGCCGCCGCCCGCCGGGTTCTGATGCAGGCCGGCTGGCCGAGGGACCGGCGCAGCGGCACGGAGGTGTTCGCCAGGGACGGGGTGGAGGTGCGTCTGGTCGGCACCGATCCGCTGCACCGCGATGCCCTCGTCGCCGAAGGACCCGGCTGGCAGGCCCACTTCAGCACCGGCACGCCCGACGAGGTCCTCGCCGCCGCGGCCCAGGCGCTCACCGAGAGCACCGCGGCGGCGGCCGGCGACGGCCCCGACGTCGAGGAGGCCGTCCGGCACCTGTCCGATGCGGGCTGGGAAGCCCACGGCGACGACCCGGTGCAGATCACCGCACCCGGCGAGATGGCCTCCGTCTGGGCCTCCCGCAGCGGCAAGACGTGGCGGATCGGCGTCCTCGACGGCGCAGGCTGGCAGGCCGCCCTCTACGGCGCCCTGCCGGCGCCGCTCGTCGAGGCCGTCGCCGCCGAGCTCGCCTCCACCGCAGCGGTGCCGCGCCGCCTGGGCCACCTGCCCCTTCCCCTGCGGCCTCACCTGGACATCAGCCCGATCCGGGCCGCCGCCGCCCGCCGGACCTCCCCCGGCCGCCCGCGCCGCCGCACCCACCGCGCCCCTCGTCACCCCCACCTCTACCACCACCCCCGTCCGGAGGACGCGTTGACCACCACCCCCGCCCACACCGTCGTCGACACCGACGCGCTGGACAGCGAGGCACTGTCCCTGCTGACCGCCGACCTGGAAGAAGAGTCCGAGCAGGTCCAGGCCCTCGCCCGCAGCCTGGAGCTGCCCGGCCGTGGAGAAGCTGCGGTGCAGTCGCTGAGCACCCACCTGCTGCAGACCTTCGTCCACCTCGCCACCACCGCTGCCTCCGCCGCGGCCGTCGTCGACGCCTACGACCCGCTCACCGCCCTCAGGCTGCGCACCCTCGTCCGCATCGAGGCCGCCCTGCAGGCCCTGCTCGCCGCTACCGGCGCGATGGCCACCACCCTCGACCAGGTCGCCGCCACCGGCGGCGCGGATGCCACCGCCACCGTCCAGGCCGGGCGGTTGCGGGCCGCCGCGCTGCTCAACACCGCCGCCGCCCACCTCGGGGCCGCCACCGCCTCCCTGCGCGCCTCCTGACACACCCTCCCGCGCCACCTTGCCCCTACCCGCCCGTCCGATCCACTGTCAGGAGACACCGCCGCCCGTATGCCCTCCGCCTCCCGTCCCTCCCGCCCCGGGATGCGCGACGTCCTCGGCCGCCCGCACGTCGCCGCCATGCTCACCAGCACCCTGGTGGGCCGCCTGCCCACCGCCATGGCCCCCATCGCCCTGCTTCTCGCCGTGCGGGCCGAAGGCGGCAGCGTTCTCGTGGGCGGCATCCTGTCCGCCCTGTTCGCGCTGTCGGCGGCGATCGGCCAGCCCCTGCTCGGCCGTCTCGTCGACCGCACCCGCCTCGCCCCCGTCGCCGCCGTCTCCGCCGTCCTGTCCGGCGCGGCTTTCGGTGCCCTCGCCTTCCTCGGCTGCACCGCCCACCCGCTGGCCGGCGCCGCCCTCACCGTCCTCGCCGGCGCGATGACCCCACCACTGGAGGCAGGGCTCCGCGCCCTGTGGCCCCGGCTGGTCCCCGACCCTCGCAAGCAGCACACCGCGTTCACCCTGGACTCCGTCAGCCAGGAGATCACCTTCATCGCCGGACCCCTGCTGGCCACCGTCCTGTGCCAGCTCGTCTCCCCAACCGCGGCACTGGCCGCGTGCGCGGTGGTCGGCACCGCCGGATCCCTGGCCGTCGCCACGCGCACGCCCGCACGCTGGGCCCCGACCGCCCGGCACGCCGTGCACTGGCTGGGCCCGCTGCGCTCGCACAGCCTGCTGCTCCTGCTCGCCGCGATGCTGTGCATGGGCACGAGCCTGGGTGCTTTCCACGTGATGGCCCTGGCCGTCGGCAGCGCGAACGGTATCGGATGGCTGTCCGGCCTGATGTCCGCGGCACAGGCCACCGGCAGCCTGATCGGCGGCCTCCTCTACGCCCGCGCTCCGCTGTCGCTCCCGCTGCCGAAGCAGTTGCTGTGGGCCGCCGGTGGCTACGCGCTGTGCTTCACCCCGCTGCTGCTGACCGCCCCGCCGCTGCTCTCGGTCCTCTTCAGCATCTGCGCGGGGCTGTTCGTGGCGCCGCTGCTCGCGATCACGTTCATGCTCTCCGACCGTCTCGCCCCGGCCGGCACCGCCGCCGAGGCCGCGGCCTGGGTCGTCGCGATCATCGGCGTCGGCCAGGCCCTGGGCGCGTCCCTGACCGGACGCCTCGCCGCCGACGGCACCACCGCAGCCGCCGCCGTGCCGGTGCTCGCCGCCGTCCTGACCGCGGCCGTCCCCCTGCTCCGCACCACCCTGCTCGCCCCCGCCACCACACCCTCGGAGAGGACCGTTTGATCTACCACCCCGACGCCCGTGTCGTGTGGGACTGGAACGGCACACTGCGCAACGATCTCGACGACCACGTCGCCGCCCTGAACGCGACCCTGCCGCTGCTGGGTGGCACCCCGGTCAGCGCGGACACCTACCGGGCCAAGCACCGCGTCCCGATCCGCTCCTTCTACGACGACCTGCTCAGCCGGAAGATCACCGACGAGGAATGGCAGTCCAACGACGCGCTGTTCCTGGAGGTCCTCAACCGGCGCCCGGTGCGGCTGCGCTGCGAGAGCCGACAGATGATCATGCACCTGCGGGCCCGGGGCGTCGGCCAGTCCCTGCTCTCCCTGGCCCCGCACGACCGGCTGATGCACGAGGTCCGCAAGGTCGGCATCTCCCGGCTGATGGACCGCATCGACGGCCGCCGGGGCCCCGCCGTCACCAGCAAAGCCCCCGCGCTCGCCGCCCACCTCGCCGCTCTCGGTCCCGGCGTCGACCCGGCCCGCGTCGTGGTGATCGGCGACAGCGTGGACGACGCCGTCGCCGCCCGCGCCATCGGCGCGATCCCCGTCCTGCACACCGGCGGCCTGCACGGCGCCGAACGCCTCGCCACCGCCGGCGCCCCGCTCGTTGCCACCCTGCAGGCCGCCCTCACCATCGGCCTGGCCGCCGCCAGCTTCCCGGACGGTGCCGCGTGAGCACTCCCACCGTCGGATCCGCCCGGATCGGCACCACGATGGTCCTGCGTGCCCTCGGCGTCGAGCGCCTCTTCGACGTGCCCGGCTGGCGTGACGACGAGGGCACCCCGCTCGGCCACCTCGCCGGGCAGCTGCACCACGCGGCCCGGCGCCTGGACCACGTCCAGGAGACCCTGGTCGGCCTCGCCGCCGGCCTCCAGCGCGACCTGCAGCGGCTCGCGGACGGCCAGGACGTCGATCTGCCGCAGACCGGCGTGGCCCTGGGCCACACCGCCCAGCAGCTGGACCTGCTCGTCGCCCGGCGCACCGAGCTCCACCAGCACCTGGAACATCTCACCGCCCTGCACAAGACCATCACCGCGGCCACCACGGCACCCGACCCCGCGCAGCCCGGCCCCGACCCTGCCCTTCGGGCTGCCCCTGGGCAGGATGCCGCTCGTACGGACAAGCTCAGCGGTCCCCAGCGGCAGGCCCTGGATGCCGTCGCCCGCGGCCTGGTCAGCTTCCGCGACAGCGGGGCCCGAGGGAACAGGACCGTCATCATCGCGCCCGGTCTTCGTCTTCACGGCGCCTCCGTGAACTCCCTCATCGAACGCAAGCTCGTCGAACGCGACACCAGCACCAGCCTCTACCGCGGGCAGAAGCTCCGGCTGACCCTTGTCGGCGCTCGCGTGCACGCCACCCTCACCGGCACCCCGCGCACCCCGGCAGCCCCCGCTGTCGCCGCGGCGGCGGTCTCCGCAGCCCTGCAGGGCGCTCTCTCCATCCAGACCACGACCAGGGCGGTGCGGTGACCACGAACGCGAGCAGCGGTCCCGCCCCGGCCCGGCAGGTGAACGGCGTACCGGCGTTCGCCGGGCGCCTGCTCGTCCTGGAGCGCCTCGGACTCGACACCTGGGACATGCGCGACCGGCACCCCGAGCCGGGCGAACTACAGGCCCTGGCCAAACTGGTGGTCGGACAGGCCAGGAATCTCGACGACCTCGACGAGAGGCTGCGCCGTCAGGCCCACTACGCCATCGAGCGCCTGGCCAAGGTCCGCGACGGCAACCACCGCGACGTCCAGCAGTACGGCGTGCTCCGCCTGGTCGGCTCGGACGTGGAAACCCTCGGCGCCTCCTTCGACTTCGCCCGGCAACAGCTGGAACTGTCCATCGCCTGGTACCGGCAGGCGATGGATCGGGACGGCGTGGCACCGGGCCCCGGCACGGCGCGCACCGTAGCCGCCCAGGCACGGCCCTCCCTCCCGGCATCCGCCGCAGCACCCGGCCCTGCCCCCGCCGCCCCCGCCGTCCCCGCCGCCCCCGCCGTCCCCGCTCCCGCCGTTGTCCGCTCCCGCTGACCGGCCCAACCTTCCGGATGCCACCCTGACCACCTCCCTCACCGTGCCCACTCTGCGCGCGCTGCACCTGCTGGCATCGTCCGGCACCGCCCGCGTCCTGCTCGGCGCCCGCCACTTCGAACTGCCCGCCGCCTCACGCCCCGCTGGCCCGGCCGCCACCGCCGCCATGGACACCGCCGACGTCCGCGCCCACCTGATCCGGCTGCAGCAAGCCCGGCTGCTCGCCCACACCGGCTGCTACGACATCGACCGGCAGGCCAGCACCCCGGCCGCCCGGGACCTGTGGCCGGCATGGACCAGCGCCGTCCTCGCGGCAGCCGCACTCGGCAGCATCGATCCGCAGGGCCACATCGCCGATGCCGTCGAGGCCGCCCTAGCCCTGGCCGACCACCCCACCACCCTCGCCGTCCTCCAGCACATCCGGCACGAACCCCGCTCCGAGGACGCCCTCGCCGCGGTCCTCACCGACGACGGAGCGGCCCGGCTGCCCGGCCAGCTGGACCGGCTCGACCACCGCAAGGCCCTCCTACGGCTGCCCGACGGGCGTATCGGCGCCACCATCGCAGGCCAGCGCCTGGTGACGATGTACGACGCCCTGGGCACCTGGCACCGCCAGCACTTCCCCAACGCCCCGTCGGCTTCCGCCACCGGCATGGCACGGATGCGCAACTCCTCCGCGACTACGCCGACTCTCCCGGGCTCGGTGGCGTCCCGGCCGCCGCGCCGGTGAGCACACCGGCTTCCGGCCGGATGGACGTCGACTTCGCCCTGGCCGCTCTGGAACCTGCCGGCCCGGACGACGCCACCGGTGCCCGGCTGTTGCACCACAGCGGCCTCGCTTTCGAGCAGCGACCCGGCGGCGCGGCGGACGCCAGTGCCTACCTCGGCATCGGCAATGACCTGGTCCTGGCTGCGTGGATCACGCGGAACCAGCGGGCCGGCACCTACACGGTCCGCCTGCACCGGGCTGCCGACACGGCCGAGGCCCTGCAGTGGCTGCAGTCCACGGCTCCAGCCCCAGGAGCGCGACGGGCCGCGGCCCTGTTCCGCAGCCCCCGTATCGGCACCGCCACCCGAGAAGTCCCCGCGCCGCAAGCACAGCCGGCAAGCCCGCGCCCGTCCCCGCAGCGCTGACCCATCCCCGATCCGATGGAGGCCCCCTTGTCCCCTCGACCTGTTGCCGCGGCAGTCGACTTCGGTATCGACGACCTGGAGCCGGCCGACTCCGCCACCGAGCACAACGCCGACTACCTCAGCGTCATCGGCCCGGAGCTGACGCTGCTCTCTCAGCAGACCACCACCAACCCCCACACGGCGCTGTTGAAAGACGGGTACTACGTCGCGTTCGACACTGCCCACATGTGGAACGACATGTCCGGCCGGTCGTCCCTGATCGCCGTCCACACCGAACAGGACTTCGGTGCAGGGACGTTCAGAGTCGAGTTCATGTCCCATGCCCTGATCGGGCTGGCCGAGCAGTGGCTCGTGGACCGGGGCGCCGACCCGGACGCCTTCACCCGCGACAGCGTCATCACCGCGGCCGACGAGGAGACCACCCGGCTGGAGGAGATGCTGCGCGGCTCGGGTGGCCGCTTCACCGCGCACGACGACTACACCCACGCAGCTGAGCCGTACGACGTGTGGGTCATCGCCACCGACACCCTCGCGCAGGGCAGCGAGATGCCCGTGCGGGTCTTCCACGAGCAGCGGCAGGTCGACACCGACACCTACACCCTGCGCGAGGGCCACTTCCCGAGCATCGAGGAAGCACTGGAGTGGACCAAGGACCCCAACGCCCCGCTCCCGTCTTCCGGTCGGCGGCCCAACGCTCGTGCCGCAGCAGCCCGGACCACCACCGCCCGCACCGGCACCCAACCCGCCGCCGAGGTCTCGCGGAACACCGGGCCGTCCTCCGGCACAGGCCGGAAGCCCTCCCGCTGACCTCCGCCCGCGCCGTTCACACGGCCCTGCCCGTAAGGCCACCATGACCAGCGACCCCTCGTTCATCCACGTCCAGCCCGCCCATCTCGCCGGTCCCGGAGATTCCTCGCTCGTCACCGAGGCGCTCCTGCGGATCGGCTGGGTCCACCACCCCGATCCGGGCCTGGACCAGGTCTCCCTGCATTCCCTGTCCAGGACCGCCACCCTCCGGCGGCACCGCGACGCGGCGTGGTCGCTGGTCTGCCACACCCCGGCTGACGGGGCACCCGCGTGGTCGGCGTCCTTCACGCCGGGGACGCCGGCCGAGGTCGTCGCGGCCAGCGCCCTCGCCATGGCCCAGTCCCAGCGGGGAGCCGACCACCGCCGCCTGTCCGATCTCGGCACACCCGACGCCTTCTTCCCCCGCGCGTCGGCCACCGCCCTGCAAAGCGGCCTGCGCCTCAGCTGGGCCTGGGAAGAGCAGGGCGCCCACCTCGACTACTGCGGCACGCCCAAAACCAGCGTCGGCTGGAGCTTCGTGGTGAGGACCGGCCAGCAGGACGACGGCGGATGGCGTGCCGGCTTCACCCCCGCTGCCCCGCTGTACGCCATCAATGCCGCACTCGAAGCGGCCTTCAGCACCACGGGGGTCCTGCGTCGCTGGAACGACCTTCCCGCCGCGAACCTCGCCCGGCTGAGCACCCCGACGCCGGCCGGACGCGCGGAGGACCGGCGCACCGCCGCGCTCTCCTTCGTCCGGCCCGTCCGTATCACTCCTCCGTTGTCGACGGCACCGGTCCGTTGCGGCCCGGGGGCGGCCCCCGTCCCTGGGAGCCGCCACCGGTGACCACGATGCCAAGCGCCCTCCGTCCCGACAGCCGTGACACCCTTGCCGTCTTCTCCATAGCGCTGGCGGCGGTTGTCCGGCTCCTGGCGCGCTGCTCGCGCCGACCTCAGCGCCACCGACGCCCGGGGCTGGATGCACACCCGGCTGTGGGATCTCGCCCACGCAGACTGGGTGCTGACCGATCTCGTCTGCGACGAGGCCGCGTTGCTGCACGGGCCGGGCGGCCGGTCCCTGATGGTGTTGCCAAGGCCCGGCTTTCCTTCCGGCCGGTTCATCGTGGCCGCCCTGGTGCCCGACGCCATCGCCACGGCGGACGTCGATCACCTGTCGCCGCACGGCATCACGGTGGACGCCGACCCGGCCCGCGCCGCCTACGTGGTCACCACTCGCCTGCTGCCCCGCTACACCCAGGCGATCCGCGACGCCGTCTCCTGGCAGCACTCAACGCCGAACCGCCCTGGACCAGCCAGGACTCCGACCCGACCCTGCTGCGCCACGCGGTGCGCACCCTGCTGCTCGTCACCGAGATCCGCATGTCCGACGAGGGCGGCACCATCACCGAGGCGCTGTCCGGCGGCGGTGAGTACATCTGCGAGCGCCTGAAGTTCGAGCCCACCATGGCGGCGCTGATCGAGACGGCCGCCGTCCAGGCCGTGGTCTGCGCCGCCGGCCTCGGCACCGTCTCCCTCCTCGACCCGACCGTGCCCCGCCTGCTGCACAGCCTCTCCGCCCTTCCTCTGGACAGGCAGCTCGCGTTCCTCCGGCAGGCAGCGTCCTCGCTCGACGACGACCCGCCCCCTGCCCGCCTGCAGGCCGCACTCGCCCGATCCACCCTCCACGGGCCCGCCGCCTTCACTCCCGCCGGGCCGGCCCACGCACCGACGTCCGCCCCCGCCTACCGCATGTCCCCGCCCGGCCGCTGACCAGAAAGCCCGTGTTGCCCACAGCCCTCGCCCCCACCGACCTCGTCCTCACCTCACCGCTGCATCTGGCCGGCCCCGGCAGCGAGGACTTCACCCGCAACCTCAGCGCCCACTTCGGCTGGGACCGGCCCGCCACCGACGACGGTGATGTCGTCCTGGTGAGCCCGTGCGAACGCGCCACCCTCTCGCGTTCCCCGGCAACCGGCCGCTGGGAGGCCGCCGTGCCGAGCACGCACGCCCCCGCCCTCGCCTGGGCCATCGCCTTCGACGACTCCACGCCCCGCGAGATCACCGCCGGTGTCCTCTACACCCTCGCGCACGGCCTGGAGCACTGGCCGCGTCTGCTGGTCCACCACTTCCCCGGGCGCGATGCCGCTCTCGGCGTACTGAGCAGCAGCGGATGGGCCTTCCAGCAGCGCGACGGCCACCAGGTTCTCCTCGCCCCGGACCGGCTCGCCGCGCTGACCCGCCCGCTCACCGACGAAGGCGCGTTCACCGTCCTGACAGGAGCAGCCGAACGCGGCACCTGGAACGTCACTTTCAGCCCGCGCACCCCCGCAGTGCTACTGCACAGCGGCGCCGCCGCCCTGCTTCGACCCGCGCTGCGCACCGTGGCCGAGGTTCCGGCGGCGCACCGCGGACAGATGTCCCTCAAACCGCCGGAGCGGCTCCTCGGCGGAGACGTCCGCCTCTCTCCCCGCTACCTCGCCGGACCCGGCATCAGCTCCGTGCCCTCGGCGCTTCCGCCACCCTTGTGGACGTCCCCGCGGCCCGGTGTCGTGGGCAGTTCCTGCGGGCGGGCACGAGTGGAGACCGGCATCCGGTCGGTCACCCGGATCGCGGCCGGCCCGGAAGGCCCGGACCACCGGCTCTCCTGGGCAGCAGAGTTCAGCGCGGCCACGCCGCCGGAGATCGTCGAGGACTGGCTGACCCACCTGAGCCGCTCCGTGGCGGCCGACATCGACCAGGGCACCACCCGTACCTTCGACCCCGGCACGCAGACGACCTGCGGTGAAGCGATCCGGCCGCTGCAGGAAGCCGGGTGGAAGCTGCACACCGACGACGCCGACCTGTACCTGGTCTCGCCCGACGGGCACGCCACCGCCCACCTCTGCCACGGACTGCTCGCCCGCGGCGTCAGCAGCACCGAGGCACTCGCCGCCACGGCGCACTGGGGCATGTCGGTCGACGTCACCGGCTCACCCGCCACTCGCTGGCACGCCCACCTCACCTCCCTCACCCCGCTCCACCTCGCCCAAGCCCTCTCCGAAACGGTCGCCGCCCCCACACCGGCCGTCCGCACATCCGACCGCGTCCCGGCCCGGCTGCGCCCCGCCCTGCACACAGAGCCGGTGATCACCGGCCTGTCCCCGGCAGCACGATCTGCCCGGAACCGCAGCCCGGTCACCGTCAGCCCGGCCGCGCCCGCTGCCGGCCCGACCGCCGTCCCCGCCCCGCGCCCTGCCCGCAGACCGTGACCACCAGCCGACCTGATGAAGGAGAACCCCGCTGACCGCCTCCTCCGCCGACTCCCCCCTGCACACCGCCAACGAGTGGCGGGAGTTCCTCGTGGCTCCGCGCCACCTGGCGACCGCCACCCACGAGGCCGAGCCCGTCCTGTCCCGCCTGGGCAGTGCCCGCTGGCTCCAGGGCGACGACCCGGTGGCCAACGTCTACATGGCCAGCCCCGACCTGCGTATCCGTGTCGGGTTCCTGCCCGAGGCCCCGGGCCCGCTGTGGCAGATCGTCGCCGGCGAGCCCTTCGGCACCCGGCCCGCCTGGCTGGTCACCATGAGCGACGAGACCCCGGCCGAGATCGTCGCCGACTTCGCATCCGCGCTGATCGCCCTGCACGCCGAGGACCAGCCCGAGGCCTACCTGACCGACCGCACACCGACCGACCTCGACAGTGTCCTCGTCTCAGCCGGCTGGAACAACGTGCGTGACGACCGGCTGGCCAGCGACTTCTGGCAGTCACCCGACGGCTATGCCGAAGCCCACGAGGTCCCCGGCAAGCCGATCCCCGACCGCGAGCTCGCCGGTAAAGCGGGCCGCTGGATCATCAACGGCGGCAACGACAAGACCCGCTGGTGGATCACCGCGTCCTCCGGCACCCCCACCCGCCTGGTCGCCGCACTCCAGTCCGCCGTCGTCAACCCGGTCCCCGTCCGCCGCTACGGCAGCGACCTGCACCACCTGCCGGCCACAGCCACCATCACCCAGGTCGCCCCCGTCCGCGGCACCAGCCGCGCCGCAGCCGCCCACGCCGGCTCCGCCCTCCTTCGCTCCGTGCACCCGGCCAGCACCCGGCCGCCGGGCCATGTGTCAGCCGGACCGCGTACCCCGGTCACCAACACTCGCTGACCTGTACTCCTGCGCCCCCGGGAGTGGGCATCGCCCACTCCCGGGGGCGTTTCGCGTACCCGGCCCCGCGTTCGCCTGCGGCAGACAGCAACCGCTACGCGAAGCAGGCAACGCCAAGCAACCATGGACGTTCCCCACCGGCCAGGGCGTTGCGACACGGCCGTCGCAACGCCCCTCACCGTGCACGTCGAGCTGGACCGTGCCGCCCGACCGGCCCGCCAAACACCGAGGAGACCCCCTGGCCAACCACCTGTCTCACCCTGCCCACGAGGCCGTCCTCGCCGCGTCCGCGACACCGTCCACGGCTGCACCCTGCGCCACGTGTGTCCTCAGGGCCTCGCCTGGTTACGGCTCCTGATCACTGGTCACCGCTTCACCTACGACCAGGCCCACGCCGTGAATGTGCACCTCACCAAGGCCGGACTCCGCTACGCCCTGCACCACGGTGCCAAGGCAGCACGGCGCCGGGCGGTCATCGTGACCTGTGGTTTCCGTAAGGCCCCCCGACGGCCGCCCACCTGGGCATCTCAATGGCCATTGACATTGGCGTGCTGCGGGGTTGCCGGCCAGGACTTGGCGAGGTGGCGCTCGACAACGGTGGCAGCCCTCGACAACAGGGTGACGGCTCCGAATCGGGCTGGATGCGCCATTCACAAGTACCCCTGGCCTGATGCATCGCGGATGCAGCAAGGCCATATTTGCCAGACGCAGGGGATCACCCCCGGCCCAACATGACCCCGTCGGTGCGATTGCTATTGAGACTTCCGTCTAGGCACTCGGCTCAGCCAGCCATCGGGATCCATAGTTTCATCAACGGCAAGATGCGCACGCTGGTCGGACCTGCAGACTTCACACCCGCGCCTCGTCGGACAAGCCGCTGTGTCGCATGCGCACCGGAAATCAGCCGAAGCGGCCTCGGCAAGTGCACGAGCGGCGTACTCTCCAAGAGATCCATCCTCCGGGCCGCAGCCGCAGCGCTGCGGATCTTACTGATCTTGATGGGGTGCGGTGGCAGGGACACCCGTGTTCGGCGGGCGCATGAAGGTCGTCGCCTATCTGAACCATGAAAAGACGATCTTCTACCGCGTGGTCCTGGACGTCCTGCTGGACGAGGAAGCCCGACTGGGAATCCACCTCAGCACGAAGGAGATCGTACAACGTGTCCAGGAAACGTTGTCGGTCGAACCAGAGCTCTTGGCGCAACTCCCCTCCGTTGATGCTCTGCTGGAGGACTTGTACCGGTGGGGCAACGTGGACCGCATTCACAACACCCGGCGGATCACCACACCCGAGGAGTACCTCCAGCGAGACTTCCTGTATCAACTGACATCGGTCGGCGCGCGGGTCCACCGCGAGATGACCTGGATCGACCAAGACATGGCTGATGTCGGCGCCCTTCAGTCCTCGATGCTGCCGGAGATCCTCACCTCCCTCGCCACACTGGTCCGTGCCCTGCGCCCCGGTGAGGAGGATCTGGAGGCGGCGCTGGGCGCTTTCCGGACGACGACCAATGGGTTCGCACGGCTTTCGGAGGACGCGAAGCTATTCGTCCAGGGCCTCAACGGCTCCCTCGCCTCGGAGGAGATCCGCGACCCGGAGACCTTCATCGCCTACAAGAACGTCGTGGTCCGGTACCTGCGTTCGTTCACCGTGGTGCTGCATCAGAATTCTCCTCTGATCGCCAAACTGATCACCCAAGCCGAGAGAGCGCGACTGTTGCCGAGACTCCGGGAGCTCGCCGCCCTGGAGACGGCACCGGTCCTCGGCCTGAGCCACGAGGAAGCCGTCGATCGCGAGGTAGAACGGATGCGTGAGCGGTGGAGCGGTCTGCGCCGATGGTTCGTGCCCTCCACCGAACGGCCCCCGGTTGCCGAGTTGTTGCTCGACCGCGCTTCCGACGCAATCAACTTCATCATCCTCACCGTTGGCCACATCAACGACCAGCGGTTCCGCAGGGCAAGTCGAACGGCCGATCTGGTGGCCCTGGCCGGCTGGTTCGACCGCTTCGACCGGACAGGCGGCGTGCGCGAGTCCACCGCCCTCTGGCGTACGGCCTTCGGGAACTACTCCGCTCGCCATCTCGGTCATCCCGCGGCGCCGGAGGCTGGCACCGATCTGCAGCCCGCGACCAGTTGGTGGCAGAGCGACCCGGCGCCAGTCTCCGCCGAGCTCCGGACCCGGGGGCCACGAGCGAACTCCGGGCCGCTGCCACGCATCCGCGATCCGCGGCGTGCGAAGAGCCTGCTGGCGGCACGGCAGCAGCAGGAGCACGCGACCGTAGAGGCTGCCGAGAGGTCGCTCGCTGCCAGAGGGCCGATCCGGTTGTCCGATCTGGGTCGGCTGGACAGCGCCGAGGCCGAGGTCTTTCTCGCTTGCCTGTCCTTGGTGTTGTCCGTACGAGAGAGCACCAGTGGCATTCGACGGGCCCGAACCCCGGACGGACGCCTATTGGTCACTCTGGGTATCGCGCCGACAGAACGTGCCGGGGCGGGAGTGAGGCTTCGCGGCGGGCGGCTGAGCACGAAGGACTTCCAGCTCACACTGTCGTTGAACGGGCAGGGCAAAAGATGAGCGACTGGGCCGGCGAGGACGGCCACGAGTGTCGTGAAGTGATCCGCGCACTGCTGCGGAACCCAACCCTCCGACGGCGGGGCCGACGCGGACGGCTGATCGATCAGGCCCGTCGGCACGAGGAGGAGCTACGGACCTGGTTCGATCACCGGCTCGGCTGGCCGCTGCTGGTCGAGCGAGACCGCGTGCGGCTGCTGAAGGTCCCCGAGGATCCGGGCCGATTTCCAGATCCCTCGATTCCGACAGCGCGGCAGTGCACCCTGTACTGCACGGTCCTGGCCGTACTGGTGGATTGCGGGCAGCAGACCGTCATCACCGAGCTCGCCGACCGAGTCACCGCACTCACCACTGCAACCAGTTCGATCCGTCGGTTCGACGCCACGACGACCCGCGAACGCCGCGACCTGGTCGCCGCGATCCGTCGCCTCACCGAGGACAGCGTGCTGGCGCCCACTCGGGATGCCGGGATCACAGCGGACCACGAGCAGGCCTACGTCACCGGCGGAGGCAACGCCGTCTACGACATCGACCATCGGACGGCCGCCTTCGCAATCGCTTGCCCGGTGCCGCCCAGTCTGGCAGAGGGGCCGGACGGCCTGCTGCACGTGCAGGACGGTGATCTCGCAGGCCACGGACCCACGGACGGCGAACTGCGGCAAGCTGTCATGCGCCGGCTCGTCGACCATCCAGTCGTGTACGCCGAGGACCTTCCGGTCGCCCAGAGGACCTACTTCGCCGAGCACCGGGACGAGCTCGTCGCCGACCTCCGCCTGAGCCTGGACACCCGCGTGGAAGTTCGCGCCGACGGCGTGGCAATTGTGGACCAGGACTTCTCCGACCTGGAGTTTCCTGCCGCGAGCGCCGCGTCCGTCGCCGCCCTGACGCTGGCCGATTTGCTGGCTGGCGAGGCGAACGCCGCTACCGGAACGAGCTTCACGATCCGAGGCGATCGCCTCCTCGAACTGGCTGGCCTGGTGGCCGCGAAGATCAGCCGCGTCGTGGCGAAGATCGAAGGCAAACCCGTCGATGCCGCCGCCACACTCCGGTATGCACTGCCGGTGCTGGTCCAGTTCGGCCTCGTAGACCCCCACGAGGACGGTGTCCGGGTCCGTGCCGCTGCCGCCCGATACCGCGATCCCACCGGACACGGTGCCCGGGTCCAGGGAGAAGAGCTCCTGCTGTTCGGCCCGGAGCGGGCCGGAGCCGGGGCCGCGCCAAGCTCGCCATCGACTGTCCGCCCTTCGAGCATGGAAGACCTCTACGGTGACGGAACCGACTGACAGAGGGCCGAACGCGGCCCTGCAGCGCATTCTCGACAGCGCACTGCCCGTGCCGGAACGGCAACGGTTCCAACAGCTCCGCCTGGGCTTGATCGGCATCTGGGAGTACGAGGAGCAGGAGTTCGTCTCGTACGGCCACGGCCTGATCCTGCGAGGCCGGAACGGGGCCGGGAAGACGAAGGTAATGGAAGTCACCAGCCCACTCCTGCTGGACGCCGTTCTCAACGCCCGCCGGCTGGACCCCTTCGGCTCCACCGCCCGCCCGATGCGGGATAATCTCTTGCACCGCGGGCGCACCCAACGCGTCGGATACAGCTGGTGCGAGTACGGACGCGTCGCCGAGGACGGCAGCCACAAGTACGTCACCATCGGCATCGGGATGCGGGCCAGCACGTCCGTGAAAGGCGGGCTACACAAACCCTGGTTCTTCGTCACCGAGAAGCGCGTCGGCCAGGACTTCGACCTGTTCAACGAGCACCGGCAGCCACATCTGCGGAAGCAGCTGGAAGCCAGGCTCGGCCCCCAGAGCGTCTTCGAGGACCGTCGCGAGTACCGGGCCGCGGTGGCCGAACGCCTCTTCGGATTCAGCTCCGGGAGCCTGACGTCCCTGGTGGAGCTACTCCTCGTCCTCCGCAAGCCCAAGCTCAGTGAGAACTTCAACGGCGAGAAGCTCAGCCGGATGCTCAGCAACGGCCTCCCGCCGGTCAGCGCTGCGCTCCTAGACGACCTCGCGGTCCGCTTCGACCAGTTGGCCCGTGACCGAAAGGACCTCGCGCAGCAGGAGCGGCACCTCTTGGGCATGCAAGCCTTCCGATCCGTGTACACCAGGTATGCACGCCGTTGGACACGGAGTCTGGCCGACCACGTGCTCAAGGCTGGGCAGTCGCTCGATGAGGCCACCCGCGGTCGCGACAAGGCGTCCAAGGAACTCGCGGCAGCCGAGGAGGCGCTCGATCAAGCCACTCAGGAACGGGGACAGCTCAAGGCGCGGCATGAGAAGTTCCAGAACGTTCTCGGTGAGCTGCGCCTCAACCCCCTGATGGAGCAGCACGAACTCCTCTCCCGGCTACAGGAACAAACCGAGGAGATCGAGGCGAAACTCCCCGAACTGCAGCAGCGGCACGAGGAGGCCGCGGCCGCAGTCACCGACGCCGCGTCAGCCGCTGACGGGAAGAAGCAGAGTCTCACCGTGGCGGCGGGGGCGCTGGGCAAGGCCGAGGAACTATCTGCGGTCCGTGCGGCCCAGACCCGGGTCGAAGACACCCATGCCCAGTGCGTTCCGGTGATCCGTACGGCACCGCAGGAAGCGGAGGGCACACTTCTCGGCCACCTACAGGCCCGCGTCAGTGTGCTCGAACGAGCCGTGGAGCTCGCGAACGCGGTCCAGAAAGCCCAGGCTGCCTTCGACCACGCCGACGAGACGTTCCAGAAGAGCAGGACGCTCTGCAACGCTTCAAAGAAGGCCATGAGCGACAACGAGGCCGAACTGACCAACCAGGTCTCCCTGCTCCGCCAAGGCCTGTCCGACTGGAGCGACCGCTGCCGCGAGCTCCGACTGACCGACGACGAGCTCACCGCGCTGAGCACCGCTGTACCGACGTTCGGTCTACCCGGCGCTTCCACCCTGTCCCAGGAACTCGCCCGCCTGGCCAAGCGCCGCCACGAGCAGCTGGCCGTCATGGCAACACGCCTGGAGAGCGACTGGAGTCGCGCCACGGGCGATCGGAAAGCACTGGCACGGACTCGTCTGCGAGTGGCTCAGGAGACCGACCCGCTCCCGGCTCCACCGCCTCACCGACGCCGGGACCGCACCGCGGCCACCGACGGGGCGCCGTTGTGGAGACTCCTGGAGTTCGCCCCGCACCTCACCGACTCGGAGAAGACCGGGCTGGAGTCCGCGCTCCTTGGCTCGGGCATCCTCGATGCATGGGTCACTTCCTCGGGGGCGGTCCTCGACAGCACCACGCTCGATACTGTCCTGCTGACAGACCGCGCGCCGGTTCCCGGACCTTCGCTGACGACCGTCCTGCAGCCTGTCGACAACCCGATGGTTCCCGCCGAGGTGACCGCTCGCGTTCTCACCGGTCTGGCCCTCGCCCGACCCGGCACCCCACCGCCTTCCGGCGACTGGATCGCCACCGACGGGTCCTGGCGGATCGGGCCCGCTCACGGCCGGACCACCGCCTCGGAGCCCGCGTACATCGGCGCCGCGGCCCGCGAGGCGGAGCGGCAGCGGCGCCTGCGCCCACTCGACGAGCAGCTCGCCGAGCTGGACGCCCTGCTTCTCGATCTGGACGAGCGACTCGAAACCACTCGCGGACGTCAGGACGACCTCGCTTCCGAGCACGAGGATGCGGCCGGTCTCGACCTGCCACTGCGTCGGTGCCAGCAGGAACTGGCTACCGCCCGGAAGGTCTTCGAAGCCCACGACAGACGACGCGAACTCGACGAGGCCCCTGTCACGGGGAGGAAGCAGGAGCTGGAGGACGCCGGAGCCGCTCTCGATCTCTACGCGCGGGAACGAGCAACCGCTACCCGGCTCGACCTGCTCGCTTCCGAACAGCGCGCACTACAGGAGTACCGTACAAGCCTTGACGAGCTGTTCCGCAAGGTAGAGGCGTGGGCGCACCGGGCACAGCAGTACGAGGACGCCAACACACTCCTGAGCACCTGTCGGGCTCACCTGGCCGCGATCGACAAGGATCAGGATGCGGCGATCCGGGACGCCCGCCAGAAGCGCGAGCGGTACGAGGTGCGGCGCCGCATGGTCGGTGCGGATGTCGATGCCGTGCTGGCGGAGCTGGCCGCCACCCAGGTAGCGCTCACGAAGACGGTGAAGCAGCAGGAAGACAATGACCGAGTGGTCGATCGAGCGAAGGAACAGGCCGTCCGCCGCAAGACGGCCCACGAGCAGTCGCTCGTCCTCGTCAAAGAGCGACAAGGGTCGTTGAACGACCGGTCCTGCGACTATGACAGGCTCCAGCGACTCGGTTTCATGGAGCTGGTGTCCGCCACCAGTTCCATGCCGAGCCCTGAAACAAGCGCTGCTGTTCGGGCCCGGGCCGTGCTTCCCGAACTCGCGAACGACCCAGGAGACCAGGGCGCGCTCGACCAGGCGCGCGACGACGTCGACCAAGCCAGGCACCAGCTCGAACGGGAGCTCGCAGGCCAGGACTGGACCGTCCGCAGCGGCAACGACGACCGGCTGGTCACCGTCCGGCTGATCCACAACGGCCGCAGCCACACCGTCACCCAGGCGTTGGCAGTCGTCGAGACAGAGGTCCGCGAACGCACCCGCCTCCTCGACACGAGCGAGCACGACCTCTTCACTGAGGTCCTCCTCGGACAGGTCGGCGACCACCTGCGCCGTCGCCGGGCCGGAGCCAAGGCCCTGGTCGAGGAGATGAACCGACTGCTCGGGCTGCGCCGCACCGCCTCCGGGCAGGTCATGCGGCTGGTCTGGGAGCCGGACCCCGACAAGGGCCGCGAGACCCGGGAGGCCCTGGAAACGCTGGACAAGCAGGCGAGCCGGTTCCTCCCGGACAGCGCGCGCGAGCACCTCATCACGTTCCTGGGCCAGCAGATCGCCACGGCCCGCGAGGCGGAGGGCGGAAGCGACTGGAAGGCCCACCTGCGAGCCGCTCTCGACTACCGGACCTGGAGCCGTATCCGAGTCCAGTACAAGACCGGACCGCAGCAGAAGTGGGTCGACATCGACGCTGGCATGCACGGCAAGGGCTCGGGCGGGGAGAAGGCCGTAATGCTGCAGCTCCCACTCTTCGCCGCCGCTGCCGCCCACTACACCGGCGCGGCACCCACCGCCCCCCGCCCCGTTTACCTGGACGAGGCATTCGCCGGAATCGATGCCGAAATGCGGGGTGAGTGCATGGGCCTGCTCATCGCACTCGACTTGGACTTCGTCATGGCGAGCCACGACGAGTGGGGCTTCTACCAGGAGGTCCCCGGCGTTGCGACCTACCAGCTCTTCCGTGATCCCCAGACCGAAGGCGTGCTGACCACACCGATCATCTGGGACGGCGCCCAGCGTCATGTCATGGTCGATCCGGCGCTCATCGGCGGTGCGGCGCTGGACTTCGGCACGGACGACGACCTCGACAACGACCTCGACGAGAACAAAGAGGAACTGTACCCGGACGACGAGGAGGACTTCTTCGACGCCGAGGGCGATGACGACCTCCACAGCCGAACGGACGACCCGATCAGCGAAGCGGACCTGGGCTGACATGCGCGCCCACGTCGTGCTCCACCCCGATCTCGCGGAATGGGCTGCCACCCCGGGCGGCCGGCTCTTCTGCACCCTAGCCCGCGAACGCATCGCCAACGGGGGAAAGCTGGACCGTCCCATGCGCATGCGCATGGCCTCGCGCGAACGTGCCGATCTGGTCGATCTCTTCGGCACCGGCGCCGTGACCGGTCAAGGCCTCCACCTCGGGCGCGCCGACGCCGCACTGCGCAGCAGCCGCCACGCGTTGTCCCTACGGCAACTCCTCATTGGTGCGGACGGACCTATCAGGACCAAACGCGGCCAAGCCCGCTATCGCTCGATCGTCAAGCGCCAGAAGGTCCTCGGAGAACGCGCGGAGGCCATGGCCGCGATGGCCGGTGTGCGGGAGCTCAAGTCTGAACGCTCTCTACTCGCGGCACTCCCGGACGACAACCGCAGGCTCGCCCCGGCCGGAACACGCACCGGAACCACCCACTGGGCTACGTACTACGCCGCCATACGAGCTGCGGCAGAGTGGTACCGCGGCTTGAGCCGCGGCTGGAAGTACGGCGAGCGTGAACTCGCGACGCAAGCCCTCGGCGGGAGCAAGCAGTGGACCGATGCGTCCAAGGCCGCTTTCTCCAAGCTGATCGGACAACCGTTCAGCGATGCCGTCCACACAGCGGACACCGGCCTGAGGATGACCGGTCCTGCCGAATGGCACCGCCAGGGCCTCGTGGCCGACCTCTCCCTGGCGGAGCCGTTCATCGAGCTTCCCGGCAGAGCCGTGGCCCGGGACGGTCGCCTCGACCTCCAGGCCGCGGGGGTCCTCCTGATCGAGAACCAGGAGACCTTCGAGGCCGTCTCCTCGCGCACGACCGTCCCCACCGAATGGCTGTGCATCTGGACCGGAGGCTTCGCTTCCGACGCACTGGCGCTCTTCCTGCGCAGTCGCGTGCCTCCTTCGCTCCCGATCGCGGCCTGGGGAGACCTAGACCCGCCAGGTGTCGGGATCATCCTCAACCTTGCGGAGAAGAGCGACCACACCATCCGGCCGATCGGCATGGATGTGACCCTCTATCACAACGGAAGCAAGCTAGACGAAGAACCGACCGAACTGGAACGCTGGCGAGCCGCAGCCCAGACGATGTACGAATCCGTTCCAGGGCACTTTCAAGCGCTCCTCGCAGCGATCGTCGCCCATGGGGGATTGCGCTGTGAGCAGGAAGGGCTCCATGAGCAGGTGCTTCCCCAGTTGCATCGATGGCTCAACGAACTCACTCAGCGAGATTGAGGACCCCTACCAGAGAACATGGCCCATGATGGCCAACTACGAGGTCCTCTGAGCAACGTCGCAACGCCCCTGGCTAATTTCGGGTGGGGTGTGGCAACGGTGGACCAGGGCCGCGGTGACTCAACTTGCCGCCTCGATGGCGACCGTGACGGACACCTGGCCGGATGTGCTAGCGCCGGCGTTCAACCGGAACGCATTGAGGACGATCCCGTCCTTGGGGCGTACGGGCTGCTGCCGGGGCTCGCAGTCACGCGCCAGCGGTGGGTTACGGGAGGCGATCAGCCGGCGGAACGTGGACAACGAGGGCAGTGGGGTCGTCTGTCGGCAACGAAGTGTTCCTCCAGCAGGGCTGCGGAGCGTCCTCGGTCGGCTTCCTGCAGTGCCAGTTCCAAGCAGCGCAGCACGCGCGGATCACCGCGGAACCCGGGTGCGGCACAGCGCGAGGTACACCCGTCCGTGAGCGCGGCCACGCCCCTGGGCTGGTAGCGCTGGCGTTTACGGCGCACGGTGCGGGCGGAGACGGCCGCCATGTTGAGTTCGACGAGTTCGGCGGCCTTGGCCGCCTCCCGCTGTGCGAGGGTGGTGCGGGCGGGATTGTACGGCGGGCGGGGACTCTGGTCAGGAGGGGCTCTGGGCGACAGTCCGGTGATGACCTCCACGATGTGCCGTTCCCACCAGAAGACGCTTTCTGCATCCTCACTCCCGCCAGGCGGGCGATCCGGGGACACGGTGGCCAGGATCTCAGCCCACGGTTCGCTCACCAGGGCAAGCGCGCACAGGCCGCTCGCCCAGGGCAGCGGCGCTGCGCATCAGCCGAGGTACAGGCCCCGGAAGAGGCCGTCGAAGCCCAGGCCCATGTACATCTCGTCGAAGGACCCCCACTCACGCTCCTCGGCAACCCCGCTGCGGCTGCGGGCACTCTCGACGTCAGCGATGTCCAAGTCATACTCGCGCCACTCGTGGGTGCAGCGGCAGCGGACGAAGACGAGGTCGGGGTGAACGTGGATCAGGAGCCAGTCGCGGTCGGCCTTGCACATGGCGCAGGTGATGAGCGTGCCGCGGGGGTTGAGGGGGTCGGGGTGGGGGACGGCGAGGGTCGCCGGCTTCGGCTCGGCCGGCTGGGGTTGGTGACCGAAGCGGAAGTGGGTGTAGGGCTGGTTCTGGTCGTCGTGTCCGCCGGACGTGGTCATGGAGCCCCCAACTCTCGTGATGTACAAGGAAGAACGCTGCGCAGGGGTCGCTTTCTTCCTTTTTTGTCCGACTTTTGGAGTGATGTGGATCACCGTTCGTTCCGGGTTGGAGGGCGACTTCCGGGCTCGGCCGGGGGTGACAGATCAGGCCCGGGACTTGGGGTCGGGGTATTGCGTTTTCGCATCCACCGAAGTTGGCGTACAGTCGCTTTCACCGACGCGGGGTGGAGCAGCTCGGTAGCTCGCTGGGCTCATAACCCAGAGGTCGCAGGTTCAAATCCTGTCCCCGCTACCACGAAAGGCCGGGCCCGGTAAGCATTGCTTACCGGGCCCGGCCTTTGTCGTGTGGTCAGTCGATGGTGATGTGCGGGTGGCTTCGGCGAAGTGCATCAGGCAGCGCTCGGCGGTGGTGTCGGTGGCGACGAGGTAGGCGATGCGAGCGGTGCCGAGGTCTCCTGCGAGTGACAGGAGGGCGTAGTCGCCAGTGTGGTGTTCCCACACGAGGCACTCCAGTCAGGGCTGGCGGTACAGGGCGAGGTCGGCGTCGGCGCGGGTGAGGCGACTGTCGGCGGGGGCGTAGGCGAAGTGGACGGCGGCGGGTGGGGGTGAGGTCGGGCAGCAGGCACAGCGCGATGTCGGCGGCGGCAACAGGCAGGTCGATGCCGGTGGCCTCGCGGACCAGGTGCGGGATCAGATCGCCGGCGAGGCGGCCGTTGACCTCGGACAGGCGCGGGCCGCGGCCAGTCAGGCGCATCTCGACGTGGGCTATGCCGTTGGCGAAGCCGACGACGTGCAGGGCCTCCTGGGCGACGGGTCCGGCCAGGGCAAGGAGCGGGTTGTGCCTGGTCTCCTCACGGTAGGGCGGTGGGCCGAGCTGCTTGCGGGTGATGGCAACGGAGATGGCGCGGCCCCGGACGGTGGCACACTCAACGCTGATCTCCGGCCCGTCGAGGTACTCCTCTACCAAGACGCCCACCGGCCGGTGGCCCACTCCCGCTCACCGGCGGCGCGGGCGGCCAGGCGTGGGCAGTGGGAAGATCCTTCACTCCTTCGGCGAGGCTGACGCCGATGCTGCCGGTCGCGGCGGCGGGCTTGACGACGACCGGGTACCCGATGCGCCCGACAGCGGCGCGGGTCTGGTCGAGGGTGCCGGCACGGATACTGGCAGCGGAGGGCACGTTGAAGACGTTGAAGGCAACCTGACTGGCAGTCTTGTTCATGCAAGCGTGAGCGGTAGCGGTGGAGTTGCCGAAGGTGCCGAAGCGGGAAGCGGGATGGGCGGCGATGTGCTGGGCGAACTCGTCCCATGTCAGGCACCGGCGATGCAATGGCCTCGGGCGAGGATCTCGGCAGCGGCCAGGCTCGCGTCCGGATCGCTGGTGTCGACGATCTCGTACCTGGCGAGGTGGGGCAGCTGCCAGGTCGGCTCGTCCGGGGTGAGCAGGACGACACGGTGTCGGGTGGCGATCTACTCCAACGCGTAGCGGCGGTAGTCCTCATCGCCGGAGGAGACAAGGAGGAACGAGGGGATGGTGCCGGTCAAGAACAGGTCCTTCCGAAGGCGGGAGCGGCGAGTGGGCGTGATGGTCACCGGGTCGAGGGGTGGGCGGGACGGTGCGATCAGGCCGCGGCGCGGAGCTGCTCTGCGTGGTCCGCCTTCTCCCAGGCAGTGCGGTGGGTGCGCAGGCTGCGGAAGCACCACCAGGTACCGGCCATCACGACGGCGGCAGTCGAGGCGACGAGCAGTCCGGCGAGCGGGAGCGGGGCGAGGACGAGCAGCACGGTGGTGGCGGGGGTGGCGGTGCACATCGCTGCGGCCGAGGTGATACCGACGGGCAGCAGGTCCCAGCGGTCGGTGGCGTGGCGGGCTGCGATGACGGCTGCCAGGGAGAGGGCTGCGGCGGCACTCCACACCAACCCGACGGCGGCACTGGAGTGGTGCAGGGTGCGGGTGACGGTGATCGGTGTGGAGACCTGTAGAAGGCCCAAGGCCAGGTTGACGCAGGCCATCGCGCCGACCAGCCAGCCCAGCCGGTGGCAAGGGCGGCCAAGGGGTGACGGGTAACGGTGTCGGTGACCAGGTGCAGGTGCGGGCGGTCGGTGCGCACGCTCAGGGCGACGATGGCGGTCAGGATGGAGAGGATCGCGACGACGGCCAGCAGGAGGGCGGGCCCGGCAAGCAGGAGCAGGCCGCCGAGCAGCGGGCCGATGAGCAGGGCGGCCTGGTCGGTGCCGGTCAGGATGCTCTGCACCCGGTGGGCGCGGCCCCCGGCGCGGCGGCTCGCTTCTCCGCCGATCGTTTCGCCCGCCAGGAAGCCCGCTTCGGCGAGGGCCCCGAAGGTGACGCCGAAGCCCAGCACCAGCCATGGTCCCCGCCCCGAGGCAGAGTCCGGTCAGGGTGGTGAGGGCGGCTGCGGCCCTCAGCGCGCTGATACCCAGCACCGCGACTCGGGGGCTTCGCCGGTCGATCACCGGTCCTGCGCCTGCGATGGCGGCCAGACGCGGCACCCGCTCCAGGAAGAACGCCGCACCGGCCCAGGCCGGGGAGCGGCTGAGGGCAAGCACCAGCAGCGGGACGGCGTACATCACGACCGCGGCGGCCAGGGACTCGGTGTCGCGCAGGACGTAGCAGCGCAGCAGCCAGTCACGCTCGGCCGCGCCGGGCATTCGGGTGCGAGGGGCAGCGATCGGGCGGGTCATGAACAGTTCTCCCTGATCGGGCGCGGGGTGGAGGGTGGTTGGGTACGGCCGCCGACGGAGCCCAGGTAGCGTCCGTCGGCGGCCGGGTCAGCGACGCCGCCGCGGATCGGCGGCGCTGTCGGTGGCCGGAGCGGCCGAAGGCGTGGTGCTTCGCACGGGCCGGTCGCCGGTGGCGGGGTGGGGCAGTTGGGCGAGGTGGCGCACCCGCCAGGTCAGGACGGCGGTCGTCGAGCTGGCGCTGTCCAGTTCCCGCCATGAGTGGGCCCGTTGCAGCAGCGCCTGCGGGTCGTGTCCGGCCGCCTCGGCCTCCGCCAGAGCGGCAGCCAGGGCGTCGAAGGCCGGCTCGGCCAGCATTCGGCGCCCGCCCTCGCCGGGGAGCGCCCCGCGGACGGCCCGTTCCTGGCGCTCGCGCACCGGGCGGGGCAGGGCCCGGCCGCGCTCGCGCAGTACGGTCATCGGCCGGTCTGCAACCTGCCGGTAGGCCTCCCGCAGATGCTCGGCCGCCGCCCGTGCGGCGGCGGCCTGCTGGCGATGGCCCTGCTCGGCATGCCAGCGGCCTGCGGCGATCACCAACAGGACCAGCACCGACAGCAGCGTGGCCGCTGCCGAGGCATCCGGGCCGCGGTTGCCGCTGTAGCCGCCGGACAACACCGCGCGGGCGGCGGACCGCATCACCCAACCCTCAGAGTTCGCGGCTCGCACGTGCGAGCGCGAGGCCCGCGCGTACGCTCGTGCGGCGGCCAGCAGTTCCCGCTTCTGGCCTGGCAGGGCCGTGGCCACCAGGGCGTCGAGTACCTCCCCGGTCGCCTCGGTGACCGCGGCGGCATCCTCGGCGTGGCCGTCCAGGAGGCCGAACGCCTCGGTTGCCGCGTTCGCGGCCCGGTAGCGCGCGGATGCGGCCGAGGTACGTCCGCCACCGTCCGGCGCGGTAGGCCGGTCCTCGTGCGCCGGACGTTCCTCGACCGGCACGGCCAGGCGCTGGCGGATCCGGGGCAGGGTCAGGTCCGGGGCGAGCTTGTACCCGCCGAAGAACACCGGCTGCCCCGAGCCGTCGTGCTCGCCGACGAGCGCGACGCTGTAGCCGAGCACGTCACCGGACGGCCCGATCTTCCGGTTGACCAGCACGCCGAAGGACTCCAGGCGGGCGAAGAACTCCTCCTCGTCCCGGGCCCCGGCCACTGCCTGGCGGACGGCGTCGCGCAGCTGCTGACGGGACGTGTCCTGCCCGCCCAGCCGCTGGGCCTTGTGCTTCTCCCGGTTGGTCGCCTCCTTGGCGACCGTCCCGTCGCCGGGGTTGAGCTGGCGAAGTCCCCACTCCTTCTCGATCGTGCGGCACTCGGACTGGGCCCGCGGGTAGTCCTTGCGGATCCGGGCGAGCCGCAGGTCGCCACGCACCACGGTGGCGACGATGTGGATGTGGTCCTCTGCGTGCCGGACGGCCACCCAGCGGCAGCCGTCCGGATCGCCGTCCTCGGCGATGCCGGTGGAGGCGACGACCCGGCGAGCGACCTCGGCCCATTCCTCGTCGGTCAGGATCCGGTCCTCGGGTGCCGTACGGACCGAGCAGTGCCACACGTGTTTGGTAGGCCGGCGGCGGCCGAGCTGCTCGACGCGCATGTCCAGGACGGACTGCAGCTGCTTGAGGGAGGCGGCTGGATCGCGGCCGGGGTCGGGGGCGAAGCCGTCGAAGGAGGCCACCAGGTGCGGGTCGGTGTGCTCGTCACGCCGGCCGGGGCCGTAGAGGTAGGCCAGGAGGCCGTACGTCTTCGAGCCCATGACGATGTTCGGCACCACCGGGTCAGCGGCCCTTCAGGAGCTGGACCGCCGCGGTGTCGATGGCGGTGACCGTGGTCCGCACGGCGGCGAGAGCAGCGACCAGGTCTGCCGGGTGCGGCAGGCCCCCGGAGTTGAGTTCGCGGGCTATCTGGTTGAGGTTGTTGCCGACGCGGGCGGTCTGCTGGCGGGCGGCTGCAAGCTCGTCGAGGGAACGGTCGAGGTGGTCGTCGGGGTCGACGGCGGCATCGATGCTGCGGGCGGCAGCGAGCGCGGTGGCGGCGACGAAGCGGGCGGCGGTCTGGGCACGCGCGGTGGCGGCGGTCTTGATCTCGGCTTCTTCGAAAGGACTCAGGCGGACGGTCAGCTTGCGCTGGCGCTGCTGCGGTTCGTGGAAGCGGCGGCGCGGACTGCGAACGGCGATCGGCTCGTCGGCGGCGGCGGTCATCGGATGGTCTTCCTGTCGGTGTGTCCTGCCTGCCGATGCCCCTGGCTTCGGCAGGTCGGAGTCGAGTCGAGCGCCCTCGCTCGGCTCGACTCCGACCTCCCCGCCCCTCGGGCGGGGCGTGCGCCGTGGGGCGGGCGGGAGGGGGGGGGCCCGCCCGCCCGCGCGCCCCCCCCCGGGAGACAAC